>JBDHDY010000637.1:0-2711 GCA_039591275.1 Gemmatimonadota bacterium
AATCTCCGATGCGGCGCCCATGACGTACGCCGTGGAGAACCGCACATCGGTGACGGCGTTGGCCCCCTTCTCTTTGGCCTCGGCAACCATGCGGTCGACCGCCTGCTCGCGGGCTTCCGCAATCATCTTGGTGTACTCCTCTATCTCCCCCCCGACCACATTCTTCATAACGGCAACGATGTCCTTGCCAAGATGCCTTGCACGGATGGTGTTGCCTCTGGCCAGGCCGAGAGTCTTGACTATTCGTTGGCCGACGATGGTGGATGATGGAGTGATGATCATCGTTGAACATCCTTGTAGGGGTCTTTCCGGCGCAAGGACAGTTTCTCCCTGGCAACCGAAACCATGAGCGCTGCGACGCCGATAGTGGTCATAAACGCGGCAATCTTCATAAAGCCGGGAACGGTTGCGTCGGCCAGGAATTCTTCCACGGCCTGCCACAGAGCATACGACAGCAGCACGATCCCTCCAACCGACGCAAGGATCCATCCCACCCCACGCTCGATCCCCAGTAGTCCTCCCAGATCTCGTCGGGAGGCGTCTGCATGGTCATGGCCTCTGTCACCTCCTTGACCCTCGCAAGCCGATTCCATTCGGCCCGGAGGCTAGGGTCGGCGTCGAGGAGGCGGTCCAGCTCCTCCCGCTCCTCGACCGACAGTTCCCCGTCCAGCCCTCCCATCAAGAGGTGCTGGGCGCGTTCGTCACGCCCGCCGGAATCACTCACGACGCAAATCCCCCATGTTCTCCAAGGCTTGTCGCCAGTCTCCGGCGTGCGGCGTACAATCGAGACATGACTGTGCCCATAGGAATCCCCAGCAACTCAGCGATTTCTCGATACCGCAATCCTTCGAACTCCTTTAGGACCAAAACCTCACGCTCCCGGTCTGGCAGAGCCTCGATGGCCGATTCCAGTTGTGCCCGGAGTTCAGCCCTTAGGGCACTCCGCCCGGGGTCCTCAGAGGCAGAACGCGCCTCCTCTGCAAGCCATCCCGCCGCCGCTTCCAGTTTGCGAGCCCTCGTCCGCCGGTCTCGCAAGAAATTGAAACAAAGCCGGCGCAGAATCTGGTACAACCAGGCGTAGAATGGCCGTTCGGGATCCAGAGAGCTGCGGGCCCGGAAGGCTCGTGCGAAGGCCTCTTGCGACAGATCCAGAGCATCGTCATGGGAGCCGACGAGACCCAGAGCCTGGTAGTACGCCCGCCGCATATAGCGGGTGACGAGGTCGCCGAACGCCTGGCGGTCCCCGTCACGGGCCCTGAGAACCAGGGCACGCTCTGTTGCTCTTCCTTCACCGCCCAAGGCGATGTCCACTGCATCGCTCTCCCTTCGTGACTCCGAGTCGCTCATGAATTACTACACCCGGAGGAGCTTTTTATTCGGGATCACGAATCGGCGAGTGGGTGAGTGTGGCGAAGACAAACCGTGCTGCGGGCGTTGGAGGGAAACGGCGAGAAGAAGGAATGATGGTGCCGAGCGCGCGCGCACCTGGGCCACCAACCGAGGCCCCGCTGGGAGGACCATGTCGGGTCCTTGAAGTGCTGAGCTGGGAGGGAGATTAGCTCTCGTCGGCGCTTTCTTCGTCTTTGTGCGCCACCTTTTTGAATTTCTTGAGCATCTCTTCCTGCTCATTCATGAGCGCCCAATAGGCGGCGGCGCCAGCCGACTTCGCCTGTTTTGCGCCCTCGTTCTGATTCTCCCCTTGTGCCTCATTCTTATCGTCCATGGGAGCCTCCGAATCGGGTGCTATCTGAAGCTATGAGATAAAGATACGATTCACACCTGAGGCGGCAAGCACGCACAGCTACCGGCGGTCTCGCCGGCGCGAGGCTTGGCAGGCCTCTCCCCCGCCATTAAGCCGACCCCTATCTTGTCTGGGACTTCACGACTGACCCACACTACGGGGCAACCATGAATCTTCAAGATCGACGTCGGTTTCTGGGACGACTCTTTGGGGGTGTTGCGGCCACGGTAGCCCTTCCCAAAGCGCTGGGCGCTCGTCCGATTTCCTCATACCGAGAACTTCAGCGTGCGGCGGGACCTCTTATCAATAACGACTCCGGTGACGAGCAATTCTGGCATTTGGTCAAGGGCCAATTCCCCCTCCGGCCGGACCTCGTGCTGATGAATGCCGCCAACCTCTGTCCCTCGCCCTACCCAGTCCAGCGAGCGGTCTTTAGGATGACCCGCAGCGTGGATCTGGATGCCTCGTTTCAAAACCGTGCGAAGTTCGGCGAGTTGCGGGAAAGAGCCAGGGAGGCCCTGGCCGCGTACCTGGGCGCCGATCCCGACGAGATCGCCATCACGCGCAATACGAGCGAGGGCAACAACACTGTGGTCAACGGCCTGGACCTCGGATCGGGGGACGACGTCGTGATTTGGGATCAGAACCACCCGACGGCCAACATCGCCTGGGACGTGCGGGCAGAGCGGTATGGGTTTACAGTCACGCGTGTGAAGACACCGCCCCAGCCCAGGACAGCCGATGACCTGGTCAGGCCGTTCAGGGACGCCATGAGCAGAAGCACCAGAATCGTGGCGTTCAGTCACATTTCCAACACCTCCGGGGTCGCCCTGCCCGCCAAAGAGCTTTGTCGCCATGCGCGCGATGCGGGTATTCTCACCCTCGTGGACGGCGCCCAGAGTTTCGGGGCGGTAAAAGTGAACTTGCACGAGATGGGGTGCGACTTTTACACGGGAAGCGCCCACAAGTG
>JBDHDY010000638.1:0-2334 GCA_039591275.1 Gemmatimonadota bacterium
GCGTGGTGTAGTGGGAGCCTATCGCGGAGTCATTGGATTAGATCGACCCGCGGACGTGGCGGAACTTGCAGCATTTGCTCATTATTCTGCAGTCCATTCCTTGTTAGGCGGCAATAAAGATCGGGACGAACTGACAAGATGAGAATTGTTGCGATGGCCATGGTAGCGCATTGTCTCGTCCATGCTGGCATAGCGGCACAGCCTGGGGTGGAAGATGCGCGTGTCATGCTTGAGAGCGATGGGTGGCATCTCGTGGGAAACTTGATGCTCCCCGAGACTGGTCAGCCGGTGCCCGCAGTATTACTGCTCAACAAAGCCGCTGGGGATCGTGGTGCATACGTGGCACTGGCCCGTCAGCTGGCGGACCGCCAGATCGCCTCGTTACGATTGGATCTGCGAGGACATGGGGAGAGCACGAATCTCGGGCGGTTTGTGCCCGGTGCGGAACCACGGAGTGCAATGATTTGGGATGCCGAGGCTGACGTCTGGGCGGCACAGCAGTTCCTCCGGGACTATCCAGGGATTGATGGAAACCGGTTGGGGATTGTGGGTGGCAGTTACAGTGGAGAAGAGATGGCCGAAGCAGGCCGTCGGTATGCGTATGCCCAGGCGTATGTGGCGTTGTCGCCCGGGTCGTTTAGTGAATCCTCGATCAGGGCGATCGACACGAGTGGTGTGCCGTGGTTGTTTGTGGTGTCCCGGGACGAGCGATTCTTACGCGAGATTACGGCATCGGTTCAGGCAGCGAGTGAATCGGTACACGTCGAGATTTTGCCGGGTACGGCGCATGCGACAGATCTGTTAGCTGCGCACCCAGACTTGGCGGAGCGGCTGGCGGTGTGGTTTACCCGGCAGCTTCGTATTCCACGGTGACGTGTGCTTATCGATGGATCGGTATCGGGACCTTGCCGCCTAACAAGTCCATGCAGACTGCCGGGCGCGTCCGTTTTCAAAGGAAGCGATTGATTTGTGTGCGCCGAAGGCGCGTTCTAACGGCTTAGATGCGCGGGCGACTGGACAGCAGTCGCCCGCAGCTGATGGACGACAGTGTTAGGCGGCGCAATCAACCAAGCGAGCATCGCAGGCGAACGCATGGCCCCGGTGGGACCCGACATTGACGCTGCACGTGGACTCGCGATGACAAGAGTGTCACTGATGCCGCGCCAGTACACATCGATCGTCAGGTTGAAGAAACGGACGATATTGTAGAGACGACAGCAATGTCAGCGACTGTCCGATCCTTTCACCAAGTATGTTTTCGTCGACCACAATCAACGATGCATCACTGCCTTGCGTAAGCGCATCGCTCGTCTGGCAGACACACTGGACGTGACGCTAATTCAGAAGCAGCGTTCCGTTGACCCGCTACCATTTGGCCTTTGTGTTTAGCTGCTAAACATCTGCGCAATATAGGGAGACCGAGATGAACACGACACGATCCGATGAACTAATCGCACGCTTTAGAGCGCGGGAGTTCACCGCGCTGCGCAAAGCCCAGGAGTACGACCGACTGTTCGCGGCCAGTCCGGAGAAACTGTTCCCACTGCTCTGCCCTTCCCGCGAGGCCGACTGGATCCCGGGCTGGGCCTGCGATCTGGTCTATACGACAACCGGCTACGTCCAGCCGGACTGCATCTTCACGACAGGCGATGACAATCAGTTCGGTGCCGGGACCTGGATTATCTACGATCACGAGCCGAACGAACGTCTGGAACTGGTGAAGACCTCCGGCGATCTGGTACTTCAGATGCGGATCGCGGTCTCACCCGCCTCCGGGGGCGGCACCCGTGGGCGGTGGACCCTCACCATGACGGGTCTCACGCCGGAGGGGAACACAGCTGTCAAGGCCATGCCGGATCAGGACCCGCATTTCATCGCGCTGCTCGACGGTCTGGATCACTACCTGAACACGGGCGAGATGCGGCGCCCGTAAATCGGCTGCCGGAAGTTCCCGGTCCGTGTGCGGAGGAGTGGTTTGGTGTGTCCCCAGATCGGAGCCACGATTCGCCCGCCTAACCACCGCGTGCAGTGGCCGGGCCTTGCCGCGACTAAAGGAAGTCGTTGATTTGTGAGAGGGCGGGCAAGGTGGCCCGCCACTGACGCGGAATTCGTTAGACAGACTCCAGAAAGGTAGGTCACCACGTGGACATCGCTTTTCTCGGCCCGTTCCTAGCCGGCGTTCTTGTCGGTGCTTTGGCTGTTGGAGGCGCTCTGCTTGGTATCGTGCTCATCTTCCCATGGATGCGGGTGCAGGCCTCGGGCGTGAGAGTTCCCTTTCTTAGCTATCTCGGGATGAGGGTCCGGAGATCACCGCCGACACTCATAATCGACGCC
>JBDHDY010000639.1:0-2328 GCA_039591275.1 Gemmatimonadota bacterium
TTGGCCGACAGCACTCTGGAACAGCAGTACGAGTCAGCTATGGAGCGCGTAACCAATAATCAGATTAACTCAGTGTAACCGGTAGAGTGTTGATGGACCATCTTGTGCCAGCGGTAGGGTTTCGCTCAAGCCGGATCGCCAGATCCGGCGCTCCAGGCGGGATCTCACGATCCCTTTTGAGCATCAACACCCAAGGGGTTACACTGAGTTAATCTGGTTATTGGTTACGCGCTCCATAGCTGACTCGTACTGCTGTTCCAGCGTGCTGTCGGCCAAGCGGGCATAGATAAGTGTAGTGTTGAGGTTCTCATGGCCCATCAACATACGCAAGGATTCGATGGTCATGCCGTTATTCAACAAAAGGGTGGCATAGGTGTGCCGCAAGCGATGGGCCGACAACTGCTTCACCCCGGCGGCTTGGCCCAGCTGCTGGAGGCGACGATGGGCTTGGACATAGCTCAAGGGTCGCTGGCGCCAACTCAAGACCAGGTCTCCCGGGGCGTGGGGGACGGTCGCCAGATAGCAGCGCAGTGCCGCGGCGGCGGTGACAGTCAAGAAGACGACGCGATCACGCTGACCTTTGCCTTCCCGTACCCGGAGCCGTCGGGCGGTCAGATCCAGATCCTGGAACTGCAAGTCCAAGGCTTCGCTGATGCGCAAGCCGCCGTGGGCCAGCAGGTAGTACAAGGCAATCACCAGCCAGTCTGCCGTATCGGCCTCCCTTTGCAGCTGGTGGACGTAGGTTTCCAAAGTGACAACTTCCTGGGGCGCCAGGTGTCGAGGCAGAGGATCAGGTCGGGCGATAGCTGGGCGCTGGGGCAGTGTGGTCACAGGGCCGTGATCGCGCAAATAGCGCAATAGCTCATAGATGCAGTTGAGATAGGAGGTGACCGTCGAGACCTTTAATCCCCGAGCTAACTGGGCTTGCACAAAGGCCGCCATATCCGCAGCGGTCAGATCCGGCCAACCGTGCCAGGTGCGGCGGTTCAACTGCCAGCGCCAGAAGAGGCGTAGGGTGACCCAGCGGGTGTGGGCGAGACGCCGACGCCGGGACGGTTTCCAGGTGTACCACTTGTGGCGCATCCAATCGCGGCAGCCCTCCTGCAACCAGGAGGGCCAGTCGGACAGCCAATTAGGCTCGGCAAAGGGTGCTGGTGGCTCTTGAACCACACTGGCCGCTTCTGGGACCGCGTCGGCGGGCGGTGGGGCGGGGGTTAGTGTGGGCTGTTGCGGCTCTGCTACCATCGCTGGCGTCATTGCGGCTTCGTAATGGCGGCGTAGTTGTGGGTCAGCCCCGTCGATGTAACGCTGGGTGGTCCGGATACTGCTGTGCCCCAACAGGCGCGCCAGTGCGAGAACGGGCACCTCGCTCTCAGCCAGCCAGCGGCCATAGGTATGCCGCAGCCGATGGCACGTGACGTCGACGCCGCTGCGCTGGGCGTAATGTCGCAACCGGTTCTGAATCCCCGCCACGCTGATGGGGTGGCCGAAGCGGTTGCGAAACAGAGGCACCTCAGGATCGGCGCTGGACTGCTCCCGAAGGTATTGGGCCAGGGGCTGGTACTCAGCCTGACGTAGATAGACTACGCGTTCCTTGCGTCCTTTACCCAGCACCCGCAGGCGAATCGGGGCCGTCGGATCTTGGGGTACCGTGATGTCTTTGGGCCGCAGCACCGCGACCTCGCCCACGCGCAAGCCTGCGTAGAGCATCAAGTTAACCATAGCCAAGTCACGTGGCCGGTCAATGGCCGCCAGCAGACGCTCCACCTCGGTGTCTGAGAGGTCCCGCGGCAGGCGCGACGCCTGCCGCCCCGCGTGGCGGCGCATAGAGACGGGGTTGGGCCGCTGGGGATCATCCAAGCTCTCGGCCAAGAAGTCGAAAAAGGTCTTCAATGCTGCCACCCGGCGCTTGACTGTAGCTGATGCTCGGCCTGCTTGACGCTGCTCATCCACGAAGGCGTCGATGTCCGCCTTCGTGACCGCGGCCCACGGTTCGGGGCATATCGCCGCGAACTGGCGCAAGTCACTAATGTAATGCTTGGCGGTGCTGCGACCAGGGAAACGCCGCTCCAGATAGGCCGCAAACTGCTGAATCATGGTTTCGTTGTCCATATTGACCTCCGTGTGGATTCGCTGATTATACCACAATTAGGAGATCAACTCAATGTAACCTAGGGGGACTATCCTAAATTCGATAGTCTCCCCCTTGGTGTTGATGCTCCAAAGGGATCGTCAGATCCCGCCAGGAACGCCGGATCTGGCGATCCGGCTTGAGCGAACCCCAATCGTTGGCATCAGGTAGCTCATCAACACTTAAAAGGGGGACTG
>JBDHDY010000640.1:0-2326 GCA_039591275.1 Gemmatimonadota bacterium
GGAAGCCGGATGTACGTCGCTTCGCGCCGCATCGCGCTGCTACGCTTCGCCTCGCCACGCCCCGCGCCGCCACGCAACGCAACGAACCTTTTTACTTAGGAGATTGTGAATGTCGGAAGTAACAGAGACGCCAACAGGCAACGGGCGCGTCGTCCCGACGATGATGCTGCCAACGTCGAAACTCATCGGCACCCTGAGGGACGGGCCGATCGGCGCCACGCGAACAGATGAGGAACTGTCGCGGATTGCCGAACGAGACACGCGGGTCGGTGGCAATGGCTACGGCTACCTGCAAAGCGCCATTCGTCACGTACTCAGACACCACCAGCTTGTGTGGAAACGGATACCAGGCGCCGGGGCGATCCGGTGCCTTGGCGGTAGCGAAACGATCACATATGCCCGATCGCGCACAAAGGGTATTGCCCGATCGGCACGGCGGACAGTGCAACAGTTGCGTGCTGTTGAACGGGATGTGGCGCCGGAGACGCAATCGGAGTATCTGGTTACGATGGCGGTGGCCGGCACATTGCAGCAGCTAGCCTCAGACAGTGGTCGCAAGAAGCTGGAGGCGCGGGGGATAGATAGCCCCTTAGACCTCGGCAAACTGCTGGTGAATATGAACACGCTGGCGACGAAAGTGCAATGACGCGACGCCACGCTTCGCAACGCCTCGCCGCGCTACGCAACGCAACGCAACGAACCTTGTGCGTAACGCCCCCGCCGCTGGCAGATTCCGAGACGGTGGGCAAGGGTACGGGAGATGGTGATGGCGAAGAAACCGCTTGGCGTGGTGTGACGTGCAAGCGCTGCCTGCGCGACAAGCGCCCCAACCCCGCCCGGAGATGAGTGATGGCGACTGAGAAACGCAAGCCGCGCGAGTGGTGGTTGGTGCTTAGTGACACCGTCCCTTTTGCGTGCGAGAGTGAACAGGACGCGATAGTGCAGGCGTTTCCGGGGACGGAGATCGTCCACGTCCGCGAGGTGCTGGAGGAGGATGGCGATGGCAAAGGCTAAACGGTGCATTGACTGCGGTGCGGAGTTGACGCCGGATGTTAAGAGTCGTCACCAGCCAACGCTGCGTTGCTTGGAGTGCTTTGACTCTTTTAGAGAAAGCGTATCAGTGAAACTGGCATATTGGGCGGACGGCGGACTAGGCGATCCCCCCGGCGGCGGCCCGGTGGAGCTGAAGACGTGAGCAAAATACCACACTGCTGGAAAGGCGAAACGGAGTGGGTTGCTGACACCTACGGTGATACCTCCGACCAATACTATGACCACATGGCGGGAGACGAGCCGTCGCGCGTGTGCATGTTGCCTGCTGGACATGACGGGCCGCATGTTTGGACGAACGATGACGACATCGGTGTGCGGTTCAGATGATACGCCAAATGCCGGACACGGCTGAGCGAAAGGATTGAGAGATGAGGACATTGACTGAAAGCGAATTGCTTAAACGGGCGGGGCGTTCGGCTTGGAGCCCTTGGGCGCCGGTGGTCTTGTTCGTCGTGCTGATGGCGGCGTGGGCAAGCGGACTTGTTGCGAGGGAGACGAGCACCCCACCCCTCACCACCTGGGAACAGCAAGTTGCCACACGCTGCGAGCTGCTCTTCGGTGAGGGCGCTACGCCACACCTCTTCTGGCATTACAGCGAGCCGTCGATTCTTGAACGAATGGCGAAACCGGACATGCTGCAAAAGGTGCTCGACGGCGGATTCGGAACGCACGTCTTGTTCAAGCCGGCATACGTCGGCGGCGAGGCCAAGGTTGGCGTTCCCGCGATCGACGGGCACCTCGTCTTCAAGCGACCGCACCGCATTCGGAGCTGCGTCCGGTATATCCACGACATACGAGGTAAGCTGCTGTTCTACATCGCGCCGCACGTACTACGCGATCAGGGTATGACTGCACAAGGGATCGTGACCGAGATGGTCCGGCTGTGTCACGAGTACGGTGCAGATGGGTTCTACCTTGACGGTCTGGAGTTTGGTCACAGCCTTGGCGAAACCGAGTATGCGCTAGCACGGCTCAAAGGCAGCGGACTTAGCATCGTCGGTCACGCATCATCCACGCCGCACTACGGCAAAACGGACTGGGCACCGGTTCGACTGCTTGAGAACCTCGACGGGTTGCTGTGGGGCGAGGGCAATCGGAACGGCATGGCGACCAAGGACGATGCAATCGTGACACTCCGGCAGATGGCGCATACCGCCGTGGCACCTGGTTTGCGGGTGATGTACAAGGCTGCGACGCACACATATTACTACGACAACCCCGCAGAACTGTATCCGGTGTTGGTCGAGCTGGGTTTCGCCGCGTTCGTGCCGGA
>JBDHDY010000641.1:0-2321 GCA_039591275.1 Gemmatimonadota bacterium
CCTGTGTTGAGTGAGGTCTTTCAACCCCAAACTTCAACACAGGACAGACCCAACCCCTTGCCGCCAAGACTCCCATACCTGCCGCAACAAATTACCGCGCGAGCGGTTTAGTCCTTTGACCCACAGCGGTCATCGAGCGCCATGAGCTGTCCCTTAGGGGGCACCGAAAACCAGTGATTTGCGGACTCTTTCCTTCGGGCGGTATCGGCTTCCTTCGGGAGGTATCGGCAGAAGCAAGGAACTGAACCGCAATTTCCCTATTTTCCATAGGGGGGATTCGGGTGTAAAAGTTAAAAGCAGCGTGTTCCGAGTGGGGAGGAGGTCCCCATGGAACAGCAACACGAAGAGCGACGGCTTATCACTATCCTTGCCGCCGATGTCGTCGGCTACAGCCGGCTCATGGCCGTCGACGAGACGGGAACCCTCGCGCAGCTCAAGACCCATCGCAAGGAACTGATCGAGCCCAAGACTGCGGAGCATCACGGTCGGGTCGTAAAGCTCATGGGCGACGGCACGCTCATGGAGTTCGGAAGCGTGGTCGATGCCGTTCGCTTTGCCGTTGATGTCCAGCGAGCCATGGTAGAGCGAAATGCCAGCGTTCCCGAAGATCGTCAGATCACCTACCGGGTCGGCATCAATATCGGCGATATCATCGTCGAAGGAGAAGACATCTACGGCGACGGCATCAACGTCGCGGCACGGTTGGAAGCTCTTGCTGAGCCCGGCGGCATTTGTGTCTCCCGCACCGTCTTCAACCACGTCAAAAACAAGGTGGAATTAGGTTTCGAGGACCTGGGTGAGCAAGAGTTCAAAAACATCCCTGAGCCTGTGCGGGTCTACCGGATCGTCGAACAGGAGGTAAGGACTCTCGCGTCGCACCCCGTGTTGAACCGCCCGGCAGTTGCCGTCCTGCCGTTCGACAGCTTAAGCGCCGATCCCGAGCAGGAGTATTTCGCCGACGGCATTACAGAAGACATCATTACCGGGCTGTCCTACTGGCGCTGGTTCCCGGTGATCGCACGCAACTCCACATTTGCCTACAAGGGCAGGGCGATGGACGTAACGCAGGTGGCCAGGGAACTCGGCGCGCGTTATGTGCTGGAGGGCAGCGTGCGCAAGGCCGGCAACCGTGTGCGCATCAGCGCCCAGTTGATTGACGCGCCCAGCAGCCATCACTTGTGGGCCCGGCACTACGATCGCGACCTGAGTGATATCTTCGCGTTGCAGGACGAGATCACCGAGCGCATTGTCGCCAGCATCGAACCTGAACTCAATCGCGCCGAGCAAGAACGCGCCTCGCGCAAGCAGCCGGAGAGTCTCGATGCCTGGGATCACAGTCTTCGGGCCCTATGGCACCTGAACCGCATGACGAAAGACGACAACGCCGAGGCGTGCCGCCTGTTGCAGAAGGCGATGGAGCTCGATCCGGAATGGGGTGGCGCCGTGTCCCTCCTGGCGCTTTGCCAGTCATTCGTCGGCTGGCTCGGCTGGGCCGAGGAACCGGCGCGGCAATCCGCGGGATTCCTCCTGCCCATCGCAACCCAAGCGGTCGCTCTGGATGAAGGTGATTGGCTGGCCCATGCGACGCTGGGGATGGCGTATGTCTGGGCCCGGCAGCACGAACGGGGAGCCGACGAGCTGAAGCGCGCCATCGATCTCAATCCCAGCGCCGCGCGGGCTTACCACTTCCTTGGCTTTACGTTGGCGATCTCCGGCCGTCCGGGTGACGCGATTGCAGAGCTGAATACCGCGCTCCGCCTCGATCCGAGCGATCCGTTGATTTCGCATACGTTGGCCGCCCTCGGGCTGTCGTACTTCCTGTTGCGGAAATTCGAGGACGCGATCCTGTTCTCCGGCAAGGCGCTTCGCGCGGATCCGGGAAACGTCCGAGCGCACCACCGCCTAGTCGCGAGCCTGGGCCATCTCGGTCGGATCGAGGAGGCAAGCGCTGCCCTCCGCGAACTGTTGCGTTGGCAGCCGGACTTCAGCAAGGGTTACATCGATGCGGCCTACCCGTTCAAGAATCCCGAGCACCACGACCTGATCTTAGAGGGGCTGCGCAAGGCGGGCTGGGAGGGTGAATAAGTGGCCGTGTACCGAATCGCACCCCTTTGCGTATAACCAACGCACCGCAGGGCCGAAATCGCAGCCCCAGCGGGGGCTTTCGGTACACCCGGTTTTCAGATGTCTGACAAGCGGCATTGAGTCCGGTCTTGATGGCTAGCAGCGACGTGGACGGGATTGATCGATACCCCAACCAAGATGGGGTAATCGGGTTGTGCGAGCCTGGCGGCTATCGGAAGCGGTGGCTGCCCTCCAAA
>JBDHDY010000642.1:0-2311 GCA_039591275.1 Gemmatimonadota bacterium
ACATGGGTCCGCCCGATACATACCGGGACAGGTTCAAGAAGGAAACGCACAAGCGGGCGCGGGAAGCGCGGCGCGGTTGGAGGCAGCGATTAGCTGCACTGGAAGGGGCAGAGTGAAAGTAGTATTTGTCGCCTACGGCCCTATCAGTTTCGCCAGTTCTCGGATGCGCTGCTTCTGGCCAGCGCACTACATGCGGGACGCAGAGGTTGTACTTTTTGGCGAGCCATTGCCCGAGGCTGACATCTATATCTGGCAGAAGGCCGCTAACCCGAAAGTTATCCAAGAGCGCAAAGACGCCCGGCATTGGTGGGACGTGTGCGACCCGCTGCACTGGTTCAGTCCAGATGAAAGCCGGGTCATAGCCGATTTAGTTGACGGCATTGTGACCAGCAACGAGCCGCTAGGTAGCGACTTGATGCGCTGGGCCAAGCGGCATGTCCGTGTCATTCCCGACCGGCTAGAGCTATCCCACTTCCCGAAACAACGACAGCACGCACCTGTTAGCCCAGTGCGCTTCATCTGGTACGGCATAGCGGTCAACCGGGCGGCGCTAGTCGGAGCCTGGACAAACCTGGCCCGACTGGCCGCCCTCGGTTATGAGCTAGAACTAACGGTGATGGACGAACGGCCGGATGTGACGCTCAACCTGGGCCCAGAGTTTCCGGTCTACCACAAGCTATGGCGACTGAGCGAAGAGAACGCAATCATAGCCAATCATGACATCGCTCTACTGCCACCCTACCCCGGCCCCTGGGGTGCTGTCAAAAGCAACAATAGAGAACTGACCGCCTGGGCCTGTGGAATACCGGCGACAACCGGGCTCCGCTGGCACGACGGATTCATAAACCTGGTGGAAAGGACAAGCGCCCGAGAAGCGGCGGGGCTTGGCGGCAGAACGGCGGTAGAGGCTAACCACGATGTAAAGCAATCGGCGGCCGACTGGGAGGCGTTAGTATGCGATACCTGATAGTACACCGACCGGGCGCCATGATGGGCGGCGACGTGATAGCCGCCAACGACTACGGCGCAGCTCTGCGCGTACACGGCGCTGAGGTTGATGTCAGACCGGCCGATGCGGTTGGCGACATGAGCGGCTTCGACTGGCTGCACATCTGGTCCGCCAACGCCCCGCAATGGTCGCACCCGGTAGCGTTAGCCGCTAAACGGCACGGCATCAAAGTCGCCATGACGCCTAACTGGTGGAGCCGCAAGAAGCGGCTCGACTACTACGGCTATCTAGAGCGTGACATTGTGCCGGGCTATACCAATAGCGTCGCCCAGACCTTGAACCTGGCTGATCTGCTATTAGTCTGCACGATGAGCGAAGCGGTGGAGTGCTGGAAGCTAGTACCTTACAGGCGCATATTCCTGTTTCAGCATGGCTGCACAATGCCCGATGCGCAGATACAAGAGCCCGAGGATTACGTACTATGCCTGGCCCGCCTGGAACAGCACAAGAATCAGGTGAATTTGGCGATGGCCTGCAAGCATCTCGGCTATCGGCTGCTTTTGTTCGGGTCGGTGGCTGACGAGTCGGTCAGACAGCAGGCGGTAGCGCTGGGCGCTGAATATGCCGGCGTAGGTGATCACGATCAGGCTATGGACTTACTAGGCCGCGCCCGCGTCCACGCATTACCTTCGTTCTCGGAGACGCCGGGCATGAGCAACATGGAGGCGGCGCTGTTACATGTGCCCGCCGTGATGGGCAACATCGGCGCCGAACCTGAGTTCTTTGGCTACGGCGGCATCTATGCCGACCCGACCGACTGGCGGCACATCGCGGCGGGCGTTGACATAGCCTGGAAGCGCGGGCGGCTTGAGTGGGCGTATGTGCCCACCTGGGAAATCGTAGCCATGCGGGCGCTGGAATATCTGGAGGCGTGGACATGAAGGTAGCAGTCTGCACGGTCGGTATCGACGGATGGGATGAGTACACCAAGCCGCTTGTCGCTTCCGTTTATGCTTATGAGCCACAGACGACCGTTAGCGTTATCGACAACGCCAGTGACAAAGACTACCCCGATAGGGTAGACGTTCACAGGGTAGACGAGCGTCTATGTTATGCCGCTGCCCTGAATCTGGCCAAAGACAAAGCAGACGAGGGCAACGGCCTCCACGATTGGTACATCTTCCTGGGCAACGACACGCTATGCACCGCGCCGTTCTACCACATCCTGCGACAGACGCCCGAGGGCGTCATGGCCGGGTCAGGCATCTACCAGATTATCCACTACAAATACATCTCGGGCTGGGGCATGGTGATACCGCGCACGACCTGGGAACGGGTAGGCCGCTTTGACGAGAACTACAT
>JBDHDY010000643.1:0-2304 GCA_039591275.1 Gemmatimonadota bacterium
TCCCAACGGAACTGGAGTGCGAGCTGCGCCTCGCCCGTGGTGACCGTATCAAAGTCCTGGGTGAAGGCGGCCGTCTGCAGCTGGTAGGCCGCGGCGGTCTGATCGTTGACAAAGACCAGCTCGGTCGTCGGGTCCAGCGTGACAAACCCGGCCCGGTAGTTCGCTGTTCTCACGTTGCCGGCCGCCGTTCCGTTCTGCGCCTCCATTGTCATAGACCCGTTGAATGGTTGCCGGGAATAGGTAAAAGTGGCGCCACAGGCGGGAACGATGTTCGTTAGCGTTGCCGCGTACTGGGCCGGGTTAAACCGGCCAACGTAACCGGAACGTCCGACGATGGCGGCGGTCGCGGGAACGCCTATACCCAGGTAGTCACCGTCGGTAACAGCAGCGGACAGTTCGATGATGCCCACCTCATCGTAGCGCACACCGCTGGTAGCTCCGCCCCCTGAGGAGAATACGCTGATATTGGTGGCCCCCGACAGACCCGGGTCGACGCCCCCGGCAGGCTGGTCCAGTGCGGCGGTCAGCAACACTTGCTCCACGAAAGACTCCTGGCCGTAATTGAGCGCAATGAGATTGTCCGACAGATCGGCGTTGTTGGCCGCATTGGCATCGTTGTGATTGTCGGCGATGCCGTCGCTGTCTATGTCATCGGCCGAGTCCCAGAGTACCGCGGTCACGTTGGCGGTGAAATTCGTGCCGGCACTGGTAAACACCGAGCCCGAGGAACTGGTCGCAGCCGGGTTGTCGGTTGCAGTCACATGCAACGCGAATGGGCGTACGACGAATTGGTTGCTGGCGCCCAGCATCCATTCTCCCGACGGCTTGAACCTGAGGCGCGCGTGGAGCTGCAGCTGGCCCACGTCCGGGTAGGACAGGGTGTAAGTCGCCGTGCCGTCCGTGGAATTTCCGAAGTCCAGGCTGACGCCGGAGTAGCTCAAGGCGGAGCCGCCCGCATTGTCCGTGATGTTCGTGCCGCTGATGTCGACCTGACTGGCCATGCAGATGGCCGGATTCTCGCACTCGAAGGCGAACTCGATCGTGTTGGTTCCCGTCAGCGCGGCCTCACAGGCGCCCGTATCGTCGCTCGTCTTCACCGCCTGGAGTTCGAGTGTCTGTGCCCCGGGGGCCACGTCCGAAGCCTTCCCGCCGATCTGTGTACCGATCGTGTTATTGGCCGCGTTAGCGAGGAAGTTAAAGCCCGCGCGCGCGAACAAGAGATCCGCATCCTCGCTAGGATCCTCGCTCCAGATGCCATGCGTGAGGTTGATATTCGTGGTCTCCGCGAACGTATCTCTTAAGCCCAGCACCACCACGCCCAGATCCGCGGCGCTGAATGCATAGACGCCGTTCCCCCTTCGGGAAGAGTTGGCCATCGAACCCGACCCGGTGACCAGAGACCAAACCCCGTGCGCGGTCGAGGTCGAAAGACTTACCGTTCCCGTGAAGCCTGTATCCACCGCATGGCTCGAGTCATGCGCCGAGATCGTGATGTCCTCAGCCTGACAATTGATGCCGTTGCCATCATGGCTGATAGCGAAGTGATCGATGACCAGACCACCGCCGCCGCCGCCGCAAGTGCTTGCCGGCTTGATCGAGACGCCGCCGGCGGCCCAGTGGTCGCTGCCGTGCGAAAAGCTAACGTTGACACTGGCGGCGCCAGCATCGGTGGCAGCGGCACCATATTCGCTGCCACTGTTCAGGGTCCAGCGCGGCGTCGCCGGCGCGTTCGCGGACACTGCACCGGTGGTCTCGCCGGACATGACGGCGAATACCAGTTCGTCCACCGCCGAGCTGACAGTGACGTTGGCTGAAGCGCTGTCGGCATAATTGCTCGCGAATGTGCCAAGCGGCGTCGTCTGATCGACGCCCGTAAACGTCATGACGCCGGCGACGGCCGGTGCACTGGCAGTAAGGGTGATGACGACATTATGGGTGCCCGTATCCGGCGCCACCATGCTCCAGATCTCGACCCGTGAATCGTCCCCGCCGGAACCCTGGTGATCGATAGCACCAACGCGCGTGAGGGCGACCCCATTGTATGTTACGCCTGCGGGGTTAACGACCTCTTGGTTGAGACCGTTGAGTATTGAAACGCCGACCAGCATCAGGCGATCCGTGCCCGCTGTCGTGTGTGGGATCGTCATACTGATACCGCTTGTGGTATCGGTGGAGGGAGTACCGTCGACAGCTATTTGACAGCTCCCGCCGCCGCAGGCGCTCGGATCAATAATGGTGGCGGTGGAGCCGCCGACCGTGTAGTCAATTTGTAATTCCGGCGCAGCGGCGGATTCACCATTGTAA
>JBDHDY010000644.1:0-3074 GCA_039591275.1 Gemmatimonadota bacterium
AGTGTATGCGTACGGTCCGCCGCTTCGCGGCATCGCTCTGCTCAAACGGGAAAAAACCAGCGCGAGCAGTACGGCGCCGGTCGTGCTCACGAGCCAGCCGACGACGCTGATGCCGCCATATAATGCGAGCGAGGCCGGCAGTAGAAAGATCCCGGACCCGATCATGTTGCCCACCACGAGGGCCGTGCTCGTCCACAGGCCCAGGCTGCGTGGGTGGGCAGTGGGGACTGGGGAGTGGGGAGTGGGTTGGGGGGTGGTCACAAAAGCTCGCGGTTCGGTTGGAAGCCGTCACGATCGCCAGACTTCTCTAGTGCAATTTTGAACCAAACCGTGTACTTGTCCGGATTGGCGCACACATCGCCTAACACCTCGGCGAAGTCGACCCAGCGCCAGCCATGGACTTCAGCCGGGTTGGGCGTCGGTGTACCGTCAAATCGGCCGACGAAGACGTGGTCGTACTCGTGTTCCCACAGATGGTTGGCGAGTCGGGACTTGTAGACGAAGCTGAAGGCATGTTGCAGTGTGCAGTCGAAACCCATTTCCCGAAACCCATTTCCTCCCGGAGCCTTCGGTGTGCCGCCGCTTTACTTGCCTCCTCCGGACGAGGATGGCTGCAGCACGTATTCGACCAAAGCCCGCCCGAATGATACTTGCTGCTCGCCCGTTGTTGGATGAGCAGGCGCCCGCGCTCATCGAACACGAACACCGAAATAGCCCGGTGCAGCTTGCCCGCAGTATGCGCGGCCAATTTCTCGTCGGTACCGATCTCGCGGTCGTTCTCGTCGACCAAGATCACCTGTTCGGTCATACGACTCGCATACCCGTACTGAAGCTCGATCCTCCCGGCCGCCGACCCCCCGCCCGCGCATGTAATGGTTTAAGCTCTTCCCGGTATCAGCTCGTGCGCTCACACCAGTCTCTGGCGTTCTGGAACATCTGGAGCCAGGGTGACACCTCGAGGGTGCGCTTCCACTCCTCCGGCATCCATCCCCACTGCCATTTGACGAACGTTCGCTCAGGGTGAGGCATGATTGCTAAATGGCGGCCGTCCGGCGAACACAAAGCCGCGATGCCCTCGGGCGACCCATTCGGGTTGAACGGGTACTCGTGGGTGATGCGACCGTCATCGTCGACGAACCGAACGGGTGCAAGGCCTTCCTCCAGGACACGATCCAGGATGTCACCACCCGGGAAGAACCCCCGACCTTCTCCGTGCGCCACCCAGATCCCCAGCGTGGCACCCTCCATTCCTCGCAGCATGATGGCGGGACTCTGCTGTATGCGGACCGTCGGGAACCGTGATTCGAATCTTCCAGATGCGTTTTGGATGAAGCGCGGTTGAATCTCGTCAGCGATCCCCTGCCAGGGGACCCATCCCAGGAGCGCCAGCAACTGGCAGCCATTACAGACGCCGAGACTGAAGGTGTCGTCTCGCGCGTAGAATTCCTGGAATTGCTCCCAAAGCTCGTTGTTGAATCGAATGACGCCGGACCATCCTTTGGCGGAGTCGAGGACGTCTGCAAAGCTAAACCCACCGACGAAGGCGACGCCGCGGAAGTCCTGGAGTCGCACGCGCTGCTGCAGCAGGTCAGACATAACAACGTCCCAGGGTTCAAACCCCGCCGCGTGAAACGCCGATGCCATCTCCCGATCACCGTTGCTGCCCTCTTCTCGAATGATCGCCACTCGGGGCTTGTCTTTCGCCTCCAGAACGGCCGCTGAGGTCGCCTTTGGAGTATAAGGCACGGAGTACTCTGGGCCGGTACGCTTGCGCAGGCCGGTCCGCTCCTGCTCGACGCAGTCAGGGTTGGCCTGTAGTCGGTCTAGCTCAAAGCTAGTGGCCTCCCACAGATCCCTGAGATCTCTGACATCGTCGCACAGAACCTCTACGTCGTTACACCGGACGCGCACGGTCGTGTTTGTCGTCGTGGAGCCGATCGGCCGACAAGGAACGTTCGCGCGTTCAAAGGCCTCCCTCACCGTCGACTCTCGTTCCTGATGGACCTCGCAAACAACCCCTAGTTCCTCAGAAAAGAGCAGTGTGATGGGATCCACGGTGTCCGGCGTCTCCAGATCGACCTCGATGCCGCAGTTGCCAGCAAAGGCCATCTCGAGGAGTGTGGTGATGAGCCCGCCGTCACTTCGGTCGTGACCGGCCGTAATGGCACCATCGGCAATCAACTGCTGTATCGTCTCGAATGCCCTCCGGAGAAGGCCGGCGTCATCCACGTCAGGGGACTCGTCGCCCACCTGACCGAAGACATGGGCCAGGGCCGATCCACCGAGCCGATGCTTGCCGCACCCAAGATCGACATAGAGCAGTTGACCGGCGCCGGGGAGCTTCAAGTCAGGTGTTACAGTCTGGGTGATGTCTGGACAGGTAGCGTACGCCGAGATAACGAGAGCACCGGGCGCCTTTACCGTCTCCTCTTGACCGGACTCCCCGGCGGCGTGGGCGGCCATGGAGAGACTGTCCTTGCCGCCGTCAACGGCGATCCCGAGTTCGAGCATGATGTCGCGCATGGCCACTGCTGCGTCATGGAGGGCAGCACCCTCTCCGGGGAGTTTTGCTGCCCACATCCAATTGCCGGAGCACTTGATGTCTTCGAGCGCGCTCACGCGTGCCCAGACGATATTAGTGAGCGCCTCGCCCACACTCATGCGAGCCATCGCCGCCGGGTTCACGAGCCCCTTTATCGGCTGCTCGCCGATGGCCGTTGCGGCACCTGTTTGGCTGAAGTGTGCTCGCCGATGGCCGTTGCGGCACCTGTTTGGCTGAAGTGGCTCTGGGCGATGACCCCGACATCCGCGACCGTGAGTTGAAGAGGGCCGGTGCACTGCTGCTGCGCCAGCAACCCGGTTACGCACCGATCCACCTTGGTAGTGAGAAATCGCTTCGATCCGACCGAGAGCAATCGCAGCACGCGGTCCATGGCGTCGCGAACGGCGAGCCCGCTTGGCAGACAAAGTGTTTCGAGCTTGGGGAGTGTGCGCTCGAGCTCGAAGGTCTTCTGCGGCATGTGACCCAGCACAGTCTCGAGCTCGAGGTTCCCAGGGGTGGCGTAGTCTCACTC
>JBDHDY010000645.1:0-2292 GCA_039591275.1 Gemmatimonadota bacterium
GACGCACGCCTCTGCGCGCAGATCCACACGCTCCCCGATCTCCTCCGACGCCTCCGAGAAGATGATTACGCCCTGTTTGTCGTAGATGCGCACATGCTCTACACCCGGCGCATCAGCAATCGTGCGGATGATGTGGTGCACATCCTCCTTGCGATTGAGCTGCATACTGTAGTGGGTCGAGTGTTGGATCAGATCGCTGAAGCGCTGTGCGCCTTCATACACAGTCTGCTGCCACTGGCGCGAGGTCGAGCCGGTATTGAGAAATGCGTAGACGCCAAAGACGACAATGATGGTTCCAAAAAGCAGTAGGAAAAGCCGCAGGCTGAGCGAGCTGAGGAGAGATCTTGCTCCAACCGAAACACGTTCCACAAAGTTCGGAACTGGCACAGGCGCACCGCCGTTGAAAACTCACACACCGCGCCGTTGATAAGTTCAACATAACGCATGTTGGGATCACACGCGACACTGTGAAAGACTCACAGATCGTCGATAAGACAAATCAACTGGGATTAACTGAGCATCTTGCGGACCACATCGTGATAGCGCTCGGTCCCTAGGAGTAACCGGAGATCTTCAATGGGCTCTCCACCGTTGCTCAGCGTGGGCCCCACGTTGGCATCAAGGCTCACCTGGCGCAACTCGTCCATCTGTATCGACGTCCGCTGCTGTATCGCCTCAGCCGAGAGCAACCCAGATTGCCAATGTTCCCTCTCGCCTTCCGGTTGCAGCTCCAACAGCCAACCCTCGTCGTAGGGCGATGTCGCCACGAGTGCAGGATTATCTTGGACTTCTTCGTTTACCCGACACACGGTTCCAGAGACGGGCGCAGCCAGGGAAACCACGTTGCCCAACTCCAACACCCAGCAGGCGGGTAGACCACACTGGAGTGAGCTCCGCACTGCTGGGAGAACAACAGTCGTCGCCCGCTCAAGCAGGCGCACCGCAAATACGTCAATGCCGTATCTCACCCGAGCCTCGTCGATGACCTGAGCCCATCCGTGCGATGCGTGGTACTGTCGATCCGGGGGGAATTCCCATCTTACGGATGGAGCACGCGATAACGGGATGCCGACCGAGCGGCTATGGCCAGAAAGGACCGCATCGAAGGCACAGGTCTCACAGTCGTACTGCCGGTCGCACAACTTGTACGCCACGAGCCCTGCCGTCATCCACACGCATGGCTGATATGCGTATGAGCCGGATCTTGAATCTCGAGGTGGCCCGGGTTCTGGTTTCATTCGGCTCTCGTGGTGGACGGGGATCGCTGAGGCCTGGGCATACACGCTTTCGGGATGGGGCTCATCGTTCGTCTACCTCAACGAATGGGAGCAGCTTCAGACGGGCCAGGACAATGACCAGACTCGAATCGTCGAGCCGGAATCACGGTGTCTCAGCTGACCCGTGTCTCATAGGGCCATCACCTATCTGCCGGTGGCCACTTCCACCGTGGGAAAGAGCTCCCTCCGCAACGCTTCCCAGTCCCCGTCATCCAGACGATCGCCAAAGCCTTCCAACCACTCCCCGCCGTCGTGCGCGAGCGCACCGAGCGCCGGGCTCAGCCGCTCCGCAATGCTCGCACGGGCTGCGTCGTTCCATGCCGCGGCGGCAGTGCCCGAGAACAAATTCCGAATGCTGTTCTTGAGATCGCGTGGTTGTACTCGTAAGATCCACCCCTTGTCGTAAGGCGCGCGGAGGCCGAGTTCGGGGTGCCGCAACAACTCCTCATTGACGGCAAGCACCTTACCGTCAATTGGCATCTCCTGCCGCACTCGTCTGCCACGGGCCGAAATCAACGTCCAGGCAGGGTCACCCTGCTGCAGACGGGCCCCCTCCTTTGGCAGTTGCGCTGCGGCCAGTTGCCCTGTGAAATGCATGGCAAAATCGGTTGCACCCACCGATACCAGCTTGTCATCGTGGACGCGAACCCAGGTGTGACCAGGGTGATACAGGAAATCCTTTGGCGGTTTGTGGGGGAACGCGCCTTCGGCGAGCGGGATCGCCACTCGCGCGCGAGCCCTCTCCGCGATTCTCTGCCTTTTCGCGACCAGGTACCACTCCACCAGCAACACCGTAATCACCATCGTGATTACCAAGATTGCCGTCATCGCTTCATCTCCTGCGAGACTTGTGGTCTATTGCGTGACTTTTCGCTGTCTGTATACGCAAGTGCCGGACCGGAGACACACGACAAACGACGGACGTGGTAGCGAGCGGCTCAAGTGTTGAGGATTCAACGAGTTCGGCAGTGCTCGTGCCTCGGAGTGCGTTGTGATTACCTACACACAGACGTGG
>JBDHDY010000646.1:0-2644 GCA_039591275.1 Gemmatimonadota bacterium
CAATACACGACTTCATTCACCGAAGTCTCTTGCCGTTGGAGCACCGCGCCCGAGCTGGATCGCTGACGTGGAGTCTCGATTAAGGTAACCGTCTCAGAGACCGCGGCATTTCACAAGCCCTCAGCCTCCGGGATTTGTCACACGGCCAGCAAAGAGAATCACTCCGGTTTGGTCGTCGCGGATGAAAAACACAAACGGCCGGTTGACGATAAGGGGAATGGGCTTGGGAGGTTCCCCAAACGCGGCGGCTCCAACAGCCACCATGGCCGTCGCGGCAGCCGCCTCCGTTCCATACTCATCGACGCGGATCCGTGCACGGTGGATCACCTCTGAGACAAACAGGCCCATGGGATCGTCTGTGATGCCTCCAAAGTCGGCAGCCTCCCGATCGAACATGGTTCGGAGGCCAAGCGTCTGGAGCATGTTCCTCAAACCGTAGGTCGACTCCATCTCGAACTTGGGGAACCCAAGATCGACCTCCCGGTGTTGCAACTGCTTGTCGATCCGATCGACCAAGCCCTCCGTTAGACCTCGCTCGAGCGATTGCAACTTGCCTGCTTGCGGCAGCAGCACCAGCATTGACATCTCTTTGTAAGGGATCTCCACGGCCTCGACGCCGAGTGCTGTGTCTCTCGCATACGGCAAGGTCCGGAGACCGTGCATCATCTGCACTGGCACCGATTTGACCTTGGCTCCGGGAAGCAGGTAAAACGGTTCTGTTTTGGTGGCTGCTTCGTTAAACTGATCCGCCCACTCGGCAAAAAAATAGACAGCGTTCAACAACGTCAGACGGGTCAGCGGTCCAATGACTGAAGGGTCAATCAAATCGGTGATCATGCCCTTCGTGTTGTCATCCACCCAGCCGTTGATTTGGTCGGCTGCCGCTCGAGGATCTCCAAATTCAGTAGGAAATAGACCGGCTTGAAAGTCCGTTTGAAGAGTGTCGCGATAACCAGCCTTTAGTGAATAGTCTTTCTTGATAAACAACCCGTTGGCCAGATGCAGGCGAAACACATCCCTCTCGACTTCGCGACTCTGCCCCGTCTTTTCGTCGAGTTCCCAGTCAGAGACATGACGGCATGCCAAATCCGAGATGAGGGACGCAACATGTTCCCGCAGCCCGTCTACGGCTTCGTCGTTGCCTAACAGTTGGATGAGCTCGCGGAGGGTGGCGCCTCTGGCGCCTGGCACGAGCATGCTCAGCGCCGTCGCGATGCTGAGAGGTGAGAAAAAACTGTTCCCCTCACCCGCCAAGTGGCCGTAGAGCCGCAAGCCAAGGGCGTTGAACCCTCGAACCAAGGGCAGGGGCGCGGTCATCTTTCGCCACATGCCGCTCTGACTTCACCAACTCGCTGCTGGAAGTCAGGCACCTCGATGAATGTTTGCAAACCATCCCGCGTAAAGGACAGTCCCGCTACCTCCTGGTTTAGCCGATCCACCACATTCAATGCCTCTTCACATTGTCCCGCTGCCCCAAGGGCTTCGGCGCGCTCCACCCTCACATCGAGATACACCTCACGAACGTTGGTGCCGCCTTCCTCCCGCGGGAAGAATCGCTCCCTAAAGAGATTCTCCGCCTCCTCGAACCGCGCTGCATCCGCCAACGTACGAGCGAGTTGGTAAACCAACGATGCCGGCATGGATGCCAAGTCTGGATACGCCAACATGGCATCGGCTCGCTCACCTGGAGAACGCCCCGCGCGCGTCATGGCTTGATCGAGTCCGAAGTACAGGCCCACGTTGCGCTCGTCGACTCTCGTCCCCTCGCTGAATAGCGCTATCGCGCGCTCAGGGGATGCCCCGGCATGCAGCAACGTGTAGCCCATGTTCCGGTGGAGAACTGGGATTCGAGGGTTCAGCTCTCGAGCTGTTTCCCAGGCCTCCATCGCCTGATCCATCATGCCCCCCGAGAGGTAAACCGAACCCAGTAGAAAGTGAGCGGTGGCATCCGCTGGGTCGTGAGCGATCGCATGCAGTAGGACGTCGAGGGTTTCCGCTCGGTTCGGGAATACGTAGGCCGTCGGCATCCGTGCGGCGGCGGTGAAATCTGCGCTTCCGTCTCCGCCGAGTGCATCCCGGCAGTAGCCCCGGTAGTACGCGATAAGTGGATAACTTTCCGGTGACGGTGCGCCTGGCTCTCGGACGACTCCGCTACCATCCGGAAAGTCCCGCTCCAACAGGGTTAACGCCTCGGCGAAGAGCCCAAAGCGCAAGTAGTCTACCGCGATCTCGATGATCCGCTCGGGGTCCCCGGCCAGATGGCGCCACAGGGCCTCATCACGCCCACCACCTGGCCAGGCGGGTCGACGCCTCCGTTCTGTGACCGGTCGTCCGCAGCAGAGCAACTTCGAGTCCACCCGCCCGCACTGCCCCCGGTTCCCCCTCGACGGCTTCCCCAAGCAGCGCTAGCGCTTCCTCCAACTTGCCTTGCCGCGCCGCGGCGGCAGCCAGCGAGAAGAGCGATGCTGGTCTAAAGCGTCCGTAGCGCTGGGAAGCCTCCCACGCAAGACGCGCCCTCTCGGTCTGGCCGCGGGCCGCTAGCGCATGACCCAGATAATACAAAGCCTCGTAGTCGTTGCTCACTCTTTCCAAGGCGCTCTGCAGATGCGTTGTAGCAGTTTCGTATTGCTTGAGCGCAACGGCG
>JBDHDY010000647.1:0-2281 GCA_039591275.1 Gemmatimonadota bacterium
TTTAGGGTGTAGGGTGTAGGGTGGCGTGGGGTGGAGTTGGCAGCCGGCAGCGGGCAGCGGGAGGGGGTGTAGAAGGGGAGGAAGGGCAGGAGGGGCACGAGAATTTGGGGCTTGGGGCTTTGGGCTTTGGGCTTTGGGGCAAAGCTGGCAACTAGTAGCTGGCAGCCGGCAGCCGGTCGCTGGCAGCTGGCAGGAGGTGCTCTCATGCGACTGTTGGTCTTGCTCCTGTCCTTTTCCCTCGTAGCACCAATCGCAGCACGTTCTCAAGCTTCGGCACCTCATGTAGCGGTGATTTCCATCGACGGACTCGGTCCGGCCGATTACGTGGACGCGCGCCGCTGCGGGGCTGGCTTACGCCATCTCCGGGAACTCATGGAAGCCGGGACATATGCCGAGGGTGTCACCGGTGTGTTGCCAACCGTGACCTACCCCTCACATGCAACGATTGTGACCGGGGTGTATCCGACCACGCACGCCGTCGTGACAAACGGCCGGGCGCGTGACGGTGCGGCGTGGCATCTCGATCGGTCCGACATTCGCACCGCCACGCTGTGGGATGCGGCCAAGCAAGCCGGTATGTCTGTCGCGATCGTGACATGGCCCTCGACCTACGGTGCCGCGGTCGACTATCTCATCCCGGAAAACCTGGCGTACAGTCCCGTGGACGACGTCGCGGCTCTCATTCGCGCGGGGTCGACCCCTGGGTTGTTCGACGCGCTCGAGGCGGCGACCGGCGAGGTAGAACTCCTCCCTTTCGAACATCCGGACGCCGGCACCCCACTGGATCGCATGACGGCCTCGTTTGCAGCTGAAATCGTTCGCCGCCACCAGCCCAACTTGCTTCTGCTCCATTTCCTCGATTTCGACCATCGCCAACACGCTCATGGACCCGGTTCGGTGG
Source organism: Gemmatimonadota bacterium (assembly GCA_039591275.1). Taxonomy (GTDB): domain Bacteria; phylum Gemmatimonadota; class Gemmatimonadetes; order Gemmatimonadales; family GWC2-71-9; genus JBDHDY01. Next base: position 902 of record JBDHDY010000647.1, read on the forward strand.
AGGCCTGCCGGTCAGTCGAGACAATAGACTCTCTGCTCGGCGAAGTACGGGCGGCGTATCGCGACGCCGGTCTGATCGACCAGACTTTGTTCGTCATCGTTTCGGACCATGGGTTTTTCCCCGTGCACACTCTCGTAAACGCCCATGCCCTCGCTGCGACGGGTGCGCTTGCCGGTCGGATGCAAATCCGAGGGCAGTCGGGTTCGGCGGCCTATTACCCGAGCGACGGTGAGACCATCCCTCCCACCGCGCTCGCTTACCTGCGGCGACGCATCGAGCGAGACTACCGTGGTCTGTTCCGCTGGATAGGAATGGAGGAGGCGGCGAGGCTCGGTGGGTATCCGGGAGCCGCGTTCGTCCTGTGTGCCAGCCCGGGATACGCGTTCACTACTGCGCGTCCAGCAAGCGAGGGTCCGCTCATACCCAGCACTACCAGCCGCGGCGCCCACGGCTACTGTCCTGATGAACCGGGCATCGAAGCTGCGTTTATCGCCAGTGGCCGGGGAATTAGGCCGCTCGGCGCCATCCCCCGCATGCGGATGATCGACATCGCACCAACGGTTGCCGCGCTGCTCGGTATCGATCTTCCAGAGGCTCTTGGCTTCGCGATGGTCGGCTTGCTGGAACGCGGGGAAGAGGCGCCTCCGAGGTGACTCCGAATGCCAGAACACGGTGAGGTCATGTTCACAAAACTCAGTCGGGCACTTCCTATCCTCATACTGTTCAACACTTCCTGTCAGAGTGCCGGTGACCACCAAACGGCCCAGCCGGAGTTCGACACACAGGCCCACGTTGATGCTTGGGTCGAACTCTGGAATACGTATGACCTCTCGCGACTCGAAGAGCTTTTCCTGTGGGACTCTACCGTCACCTACTTCTCGTCCGAGAGGGAGGGCGTGATCCAAGGCCCAGCCGGGCTACGGGAACACCACCGCGGCATGGGTTTCGTCGACGGAGGCAAGCCGGCCGAGCAAGAGTTGTGGGTGGAGGACGTCGAGAGCGGCGTGTACGGTAGCACGGCAATCGTAACCGCAGTGTGGTTCTTCGGTGATCGCGGCGACCCCGCAGAGAGCGTCCAGCGCGGCCCAATGACGATGGTTTATGTGCGCGCGAACGGCGGGTATCGCATCGCTCACATGCACTTTGCCAACTATTGAGGAAGGCCCGGAGCTTTGGTCACCACGATATCAGACAATCTCTATCCTCTTTATTTCCATAGCATTACTAGCATTTCTAGGCCTTACGTGCCCCTGTCGGCGGCCTCACGGCCGCTTGCGGGTCACCCGCACGTATTGTGGGGCCCCTGAGCCAAACCTTAAGTTGAAATACATGGCGGCGGGCCTAGCAGGCCCCGCCTGAGGGCCGGTCATACAGCTCTTC
>JBDHDY010000648.1:0-2275 GCA_039591275.1 Gemmatimonadota bacterium
GTGCATTACCTGGCCAACCGCGTCGAGCCGTGGGTGCTGGGCTTCCCATTTCTCTACTCCTATCTGCTGATCATCTACTGTGCCCTGATCTCCATTCTCATCTGGGCTGAGCGTCGAGGTCTATAGGTGGAAACCTGGGTCGTCGCCACCGGCCTCATCTTCGCCTATCTCCTCGTGACGATCCTGCTAGGGATCGTTGCAAACAGGCGCCTTACGGTGGACATGGAGGACTTCTTCCTCTACGGGCGCAAGGCAGGCTTCATCGTGCTGTATCTCACGGTTGTAGCCACCTATCACTCGGCCTTTGCGTTCCTCGGCTCTGGTGGATTCTTCTATACACACGGCATCGGCTTTTGGGACGCCGGCGCGTGGACGGTGTTGGTTGGCGCCATTACCTACGTGCTCGGGAGTCGGATCTGGGCGTTGGGGAAGCGCTTCGGGTACATCACTCCGGCAGACATGCTTGCTGACTTCTACGAGAGCGAGGCCGTGCGCGTCGTGGTGGCCCTCGTTTCCGTGTTGTTTACTATCCTTTATATACAGGTCCAAGCTCAGGGGTTGGGCTACATTCTCTCGGCAGCGTCGGGGGATCGCATTTCATTTGAGCTCGGAACGCTCATTCTCCTCCTGGCTGCCGCTGCATATCTGATGGCAGGCGGCCTGCGGGCGGTCTATTGGACGGATGTTGTTCAGGGCGTGTGGATGTACGTGGCAGTGTGGGTGGGAGCGCTCGTGATCGCGTACAAGCTCTTTGGAGGCCCACTCGAGCTTTGGCGACGGGTCGCCGCAGAGCGACCGGACTTGCTAACACTTCCCGGTCCGAGAGGATTTTTCACTCCGGGGATGTGGTTTGGCATGATGGTAGTGCTCTCATTTGGGATTGTCTTCCAGCCCCACATCATGATCCGCTACTACACCGCGGTTTCGGGGAAGACGATCAAATTGCTGGGAGCAACGACACCCATTTTCTTGATGACACTCTATATTCCGGCGGCGTTGGTGGGGCTTGGAGGAGCTGTGGCGATGCCGGATCTTGCGATTCCGGATCGTATCTTTCCCGAGTTACTGTTCACCTACGCGCCCGCGTGGTTGACCGGCATCATTCTAGCGGGTGCAACCGCCGCGGCGATGTCTACACTGGATTCCATCCTGCACTCCAACATGACGGTGCTCACTCGGGACGTGTACCAGCGTTACATCTCACCCGGAGCGAATCAAGCACAATACATTTTGGTAGGCCGGGCGATCGTGCTGGGGCTGCTCGTGGTCGGCTATATCTTGTCGGTCACTAAATTCGAGTTTCTCGTGGTGCTCGTGGCTCTGTCGGGTGCGGGAGCGCTACAACTGATGCCAGCTATTCTGGGTGTCTGCTTGCCGACCCGCCGTCTCTTCACCCGCTCTGGCGTGCTCGCGGGTATCGGGGTTGGCTTGGCCATGTTGTATCTCACGTTGGTAGTAATTCCACACCCCCTGAGCCTGCACGGTGGCGTGTGGTCGGTCCTCGCCAATTTCCTTGTCACGATCGTCGTGTCCCGCTTCTCTAGCCCGCCGTCCGCAGCCACCGTGCGGCGGATTCATGGGGAGGTGGAGCGTTTCGTGTACGGCGACACAGCTAGGAGCCCGTCCATGCCGGTGGGAGGCGGCGGATGAACACCAAACCGTTGGCCGTGGTAGGTGTAGATACAGGCGGCACCTTTACGGATTTCGTAGTGCTCGAGGGCGCACATCTTCGTGTCCACAAGGAACCTTCCACGCCGGCGAACCCCGCGAAAGCCGTCCTGTCAGGCCTGCAGCATCTCTTCGATAGCCAACGCGACACCGGCATCGTCCATGGATCCACGGTGGCGACCAATGCGCTGCTCGAGCGAAAGGGAGCACGGACGGCGTTGGTGACGACGACAGGTTTCGAGGACGTGCTCGAGATCGGCCGCCAGACGCGCCGTGCTATCTATGATCTCAACGTCGGAAAGGCTCCGCCGCTCGTTCCTGCCGAACGAAGACTTGGTGTTCGTGAACGGGTTGGACCGCGGGGCGAGGTGTTGGAGGAACTCCGCGAGGAAGAACTCGATACTTTAGTGGACAAGGTCGCAAGGCTCGACGTCAACTCAGTGGCCGTCTGCTTGCTTCACTCGTATGCAAATCCGGCTCACGAGCAGGCGGTGGTCCAGGCGCTCGAAGGACGTGTGGCTGCCTTCATTACTCCGTCTCACAGAGTACTTCCAGAGTTTCGGGAGTACGAGCGCTGCAGCACGACGGTCGTGAACGCGTTTGTCGG
>JBDHDY010000649.1:0-2272 GCA_039591275.1 Gemmatimonadota bacterium
AAAGAGATCTGCTGCCTCGCCGTCACTGTCTTCTGGCGCATAGGCCCGCATAGCGAGATAGAGGCCGCTCTTGCTGAACGTGAAAGAATCGATCTCTTCGATGACCGTCTCCTCACCGGTGGCGAGATCCAACAGGCCCAGCTTGTCCTTTACCGGCTTCTCCTCTTCCTCCCGACGCTCACGCTCTTCAGGCGAGACACCAATCGCATAAGCGAGCCATCTCGAGTCCGGTGAGAACATGGCATGCGAGCCGTACGCCACGACGCGGGCCGTGTCCCGGTCGAGTGGTCGGATGCGAAGCTCGTTTTCCTCGTCTACTCGGCGCAGCTGGTACACCAGCCACGCACCGTCGGGTGAGAGTGTGCTGCCACCGAGGGATTCCCACTGGCCGTAGTCGTCCGGGGTAACCGGACTCTGCTGGGCGACGGCGGGGTGAATAGTGAGGACGGTGACGGACGCTACGACGAAAAGAAACCTTGTCATGACACTGCTCGGATTGTGGGGTTGTATGCCGTGCGCAAGACGAACGTCGATGGCCCGGTGGCAACGGCGTGACGTTTAAGGATAGAAGTGGGGGCGGGAGGTGAGAAGAGAGGCCCCGCCCGGCCCATCCACCCCAGCCGTTAGTGGTCAGTTATTAGTTCTGAGTGTTCCCCACCCCACCCGCTGCCGGCGGCCAGCTGCCAGCTGCCAGCCACGTAAGTCACCCACCTATAAGGCAGCCAAGAAAGGAGGGTGCTGAATGTTGCCCGCCCCCTCTGCCCCTCCTGCCCCTTCTGCCCCCTCGCTTGCTCGTTGACATAGTGTGTACTATGTAGTACATACTCTACATGGCCAAGGCCTTCGGCTCTTATGTCAGAGAGCGCCGAGAGCGCCGGCGGGAAACAGATCCCCGGTTCTCCGTCCGGCAGCTGGCGCAGCGGATCGGCGTCGAGCCGTCTTATCTCTCGAAGGTGGAGCGGGACGACGTAGCCCCGCCATCCGAGGCGACCATCCTGCGGCTCGCCGCAGAGCTCGACGAGGATCCGGACGTACTGCTAGCCCTGGCAGGCAAAGTGTCGTCCGATCTCCAGGAGGCGATCCGCAAGCGGCCCGAGCTGTTTGCGGCATTGATCAGGGAGCTCAAGGGCATGCCGGACCAGGCGGTCCTGCGGTTGGTGCGCGAAGTCCGCGACGGCAACTGGTAGACGGGTACATGTTCCCGTCGACACGAAAGACGAGGTGAGTCACATGATCGAACTCAAACGCGACGAGCTGGTCGTGAGCTTTCCGGAGGTCCACGAGGAGGCCAGCGTGCGCGTCGATTTCCAGCGCACGCTCAGGATTCCCGACGACGACCGGGGCTATCCCCTGCCGCCCGGACTCGGTCGCTTTCCCCTACGGCACGTGGATGATTTCCCGCAGCGTGTGCCTCCCCGGTGGATCGAGCACGGCGGGGTCATGTTCCCCATGTACCAGTCCGAGGCCATGTGGCTCAACTTCTCCGGCGGCTACCCATTCGTCATCAAGGTCGCAACTGGCAAAATCAACGCTGTGACAGGCAAGACCTGGAGCGACGGTCTTCACCGCAATCCGCAGGATTACATGGTGGTCCCGGATCAACCGTGGCTCGACGGTTACTGCGTTGAGAAGGGGGTCATCCGCCAATTCGTCGCCACGCCGTTGGGAAGCGGCTACAGCGCCGAAGAACAGATCACCGAGGAAGCGGAACACGGAGGCATTCAGATCATCGCGTACCCCATGAAGAGGGAAGCGTACGAGCGGCACATGAGAGCCAGGCCAGTAGTCCAGTTCCGGATGGCGAAGCTTCACGCGTGCGCGGCAACCGGTGCCGGGTTGGACATGGGCCTCGCTCCCGGTGGACGCATGCGGCAGGAGATCTATGAGGATCATCACGACCTCAGCGACTGGGACACCGATCACGGCAGCCGCTGTTTCGTTCACATCGCGAACTCGATGGTGTGGCACGACATAACAGGCCATGCACCGCCGGGCGCACCGCCGACGGCCCGCGCATACACGAAAGCCGGATTACCGTGGTTCGAGTATTACGCCGAGGACAACAAGGCACTCGAGGGATCGAGCTTACTGCAGAAACTCAAGAGCGTCGCCACACTCGGCAAAGAAAAAGGCGACGTGCCGTTGCCGGAAAACACATCCGTTGAAGTGGAGAAGGTGATCGAGCTCAGGAAGACGTTGAAAAGGGATCAAGTGAGGGAGGGGGTGTTTTGAACCCCACCCCTCAACCCACCACCGGGGCTTGGGGCTTGGG
>JBDHDY010000650.1:0-2625 GCA_039591275.1 Gemmatimonadota bacterium
GGTGATGGCGAGCATCCTCGGCGTGCTCGGGCTCATCGTGGCGGTTCCGCTTCTTGCCATTACCATGGTGATCCTGCGCCACGTGCTCATCGGAGAGATATACGGAACGGCGCCCGCGGTAGAGACGCCGGCCGTCCTCGTCCCGACGCAGGAGCATCGCCGGTTCTCCCTGCCGAGTAGGTAGGGGCCAGCGATGCCCGCACGGTCAGTGGCGCCCGCTGCCCCTCCCGGCGGCCGGCTCGCGTTGACTGCACTTCAGGGCCGCCCTAGGTTTCGGCCGCCGAACGGGAGGCTGCACACGGTGGATCCCCCATGGCCCTGAGACTCTACAATACGCTCACTCGCCGAGTCGAGACGTTCGAACCGGTGGCGCCGCCGCGCGTGGTGATGTACACCTGCGGGCCGACCGTGTGGAATTACGCGCACATCGGCAACTTCCGCACCTTCCTCTTCGAAGACCTGCTGCGTCGCTATCTCGAGTATCTCGACTACGACGTCTTTCGGACCATCGCGGCGGCCAGAAATGCCGGTGCGTCTCTCCGAGAGCACACACAACCGTACGTCGATCTGTTCTTCGCGGACTGTGATTTTCTCAAAATTACGCCTGCCCACGTGTATCCCCGGGCGACGGAGCGTATCGAGGAGATGATTGCCCTGGTACAACGCCTCCTAGATCGGGGTCTGGCGTATAAGGCCGATGACGGCTCCACGTACTTTGCCGTAGAGCGTTTCGAGGGGTACGGCAGACTTTCACAACTCGAGCGGCGGGAGCTCAAGGTGGGGGCCCGGGTGGCGAGCGATGAGTACGCCAAAGAGGATGTCCGCGACTTCGCGCTGTGGAAGGCGGCCACGCCAGAGGACGAATCGGTGGGCGCTGCTTGGGACGCCCCTTTTGGGCGGGGTAGGCCCGGGTGGCACCTGGAGTGCTCGGCGATCGCGCTGGGCGAGCTGCGCAACCGCTTCGGCGAGGGCGACACCCTGGACATCCATGCCGGTGGCGTCGATCTGATCTTCCCCCATCACGAGAACGAGATCGCTCAATCCGAGGGTGCTACCGGGCAGCCCTTTGTGCGGTACTGGCTCCACGGTGAGTTCCTGACGGTGGGGGGTACCAAGATGTCCAAGCGGTTTGGCAACATCCTGACGGCCCGCGACATGATGGAGGAGGGAGTGGAGCCGGCTGCCATCCGGATGCTCATGTTCGGGACCCACTACCGGCAGCAGTTCAGCTTCACTGACGAGGCGCTGGCGGGGGCTAGGGAGGGAGTGGAGCGCTTGGCGGCCCTCCGACGACGGCTGGTTGACGCCTCGGGTGATGCCGACCAGACCACCACCCCTCCGGAGGCGGCCCGGGAGCTGGAGGAGGATTTTCGGGCAGCGCTTGATGACGACCTGAACGCTCCCAACGCCCTCAGTGCCCTGTTCAGCTTCGTGCGCCAGGCCAACCGTGAGCTGGACGCCGGCGGGTGGAATCAAGCTGAGGCGAGGGCTGCCCTGGAAGCATTTGACCGGGTGAACGATGTGGTCCAGCTGGTCCCCGCGGAGCGGTCGGTGGGCCAGGAGCTGGCGGTGTGGGTGGAGGAAAAGATCACCGTAAGGGAGAAGGCCCGTGTGGATCGCGATTTTGCCCGGGCCGACGCGATCCGGGAGGAGCTGGCCGCTCGGGGGGTGGAGCTCGAAGACACCCCTCAGGGGACCCGGTGGAAGGTGACGGCCAAGGGAGGGGTCCAAACCCGCAAGTGACCGTCCCCTAGTCAGTTGACGGGTTGATACCGCATGATTATCCTACGTGTCTCCGGAAATTGGGCTTCCAGCTGACGTAGCTCAATTGGCAGAGCAGCTGATTTGTAATCAGCAGGTTAAGGGTTCGAGTCCCTTCGTCAGCTCCAGCACGAGCGGCAGGAGTCGACCTGTCTAGTGAATAATGCCACCCCGAGCGATCCGCCGGGGTGCTCTATTGAACGGGCCGATGCGGGCCTGGTGGGGTGCCCGAGTGGCTAAAGGGAGCAGACTGTAAATCTGCCGGCGGATGCCTACGTAGGTTCGAATCCTACCCCCACCATCCTAGGCGCGCCGGTATCCGAGCCAACGGTGCGCTCGATCGGAGGTGATTACCCCGCGGGTGTAGCTCAGTTGGTAGAGCATCAGCCTTCCAAGCTGAGGGTCGCGGGTTCGAGTCCCGTCGCCCGCTTCCGGATAGAGTGGAGAGCTCTCGGCGGCAGAGTTGAAACTCTGACTCGTTTGTCCGTACGCGGCTACAGCCGCAGGAATGGAGTCGCTCGCGTAGCTCAGTCGGTAGAGCGCGTCCTTGGTAAGGACGAGGTCACCGGTTCAAGCCCGGTCGCGAGCTCTGGCAGCAGGCGGCTAGGTACCGGATACTAGCTGCTGGCTGGTTCGTTGGCGTGGGACCTGTCTCGCGGGGGTGGGGCTGGCGTCGGGCACGCCCTCCGCAACTAACTACCGGAAGCTGGCGGGCGGCTGCCGCCAGCGGGCTGTGAACTCGAGGGGAACATGGCGAAGCAAAAGTTTGAGCGTACGAAGCCGCATGTGAACGTGGGAACGATTGGTCACGTGGATCATGGTAAGACGACGTTGACGGCGGCGATTACGGAGGTGCAGTCGAAG
>JBDHDY010000651.1:0-3537 GCA_039591275.1 Gemmatimonadota bacterium
GGGGCGCCAACGGTGCTGGAGGTCTAAACTAGGTGCTTACCCCCGACGAGGCTGAAGGGAACAGAGTCAAACCGCCATCGTGGCGGCCAGAAGATTCTCATTTGGAAGGAAACTGAGATGAAGTGCTGTGTAATGACAATTCTGATGTTTGCGGCGTTAGGTGCCGCACCGCCCAACGATGAGGTGCCGATCAATCTCTACTGTGCAACCCAGTGCAGCACGGAAGGGTGTCCAGCCGGGACGTACGCCTGCTGTTACTGGACGAACGCTGGCTGTGCCCGTTGTCGATGTGTCAAGGACGGCAAGCTACCGGAACCGGGTATCGGTTGTGCTTCGGGTGGCGGCACGGGATGTTCAATGCAGGAGATCGCCACGGTACCGGTCGATCCGGAACCCGTTGGCACAACGCAAATCGTTGGACCGGAAGGAGAGGGCTACAATTTGATCGTCGCCGAAGACGTTACGCTTGCTGACGGGACGATGGTGCCAGCAGGTGACCCTCTGTACGCCGATGACGTGGTTCTAACGGGAGCGATCGAGAACGCTGGCGACACGAGCGTGTGGGTGATCGGCCCGGACGGCGAAGAGATCGAGATCAGCCCGCCCATGACCGTGTACGGACCCGATGGCGAGGAACTCGAAACAATGCCCGGCGGGGTACTCAAGGAGGGGTGTATGAAACGATGCAGTAAGCTGTGCCCACCCGAGAAGCACGCGGAGTGCTGGGCCGAGGAGCGTGGGGGACGCGATTGCTGCAAGTGTCAGTGCCTCCACGGTGCTGGGGCGATCTATTGCACCTGTGAGGCGTGGGAGCCGCAATAGACGGCGGTTGGAATCGGACATTGTTCCACGTGAAACGTGGTGTTAAACTGGGCTGTTTGACTTGGGCGCACGGGTTTGGCAATGGATCTGCGCATCGGGTATAATGGAGGCAGGATGTCCCCCTACTCGCCAAGGACGGCCGTAAGACCATTTCCGGGTCCAAAGTCCCACCCGAGCCGCCTGCGTCCAGTGGCGCCCCCTTACAGCGTGCGGAAAGGGGGTCGTGATGAGCTGGGATGATGGCAACCCCGTCGAATGCCCCAAATGCGACGGCGATGCGCTGGCGTACGATTGCGAACAATGTGGCGGCGAGGGCATGGTGGAGTACATGGACTGCCCTGAGGCTTGGGGCGAAGACTGCCCGTCTGAGCCGAACCATCTGATAACGTGCCCCCGTTGCCACGGCGGGGGCGGCGAGATCGTTTGCCAGGACTGTCCGCGCATAACGCCGGCGCCCCCGAGCCCGTGCGAGACGGACAGGATTGAGAGGTAGAGGATGACGGCGACTCTAGCCCAGCTCAAGCCCGCTCGGCTTCTGCTACCTGTCGAGAAGGTGTGCATTGCGTACGGCGTCTACTTATCTACGGCTGGCGCGCTCAGCCGCGACCGAGCGGCATGGGCAGCGATGGAGGCATACCTTGACTACCTCGCAGGCAAGGACGCACCCCCGCCGTCCGAGGGAGGGGCTGAGCCCCAGGAGACGGCGTGATGGTTGCGGAAACGACAATGGAGATTTCCGACGTACGGCGGCAACTCGACACCCTAGATATGAGATTGCAACGCACGCCGATTATTTTCGTAACCCGTCACGGGAAACGAGCGTTTGCCCTAGTTAGTGCAGAACATCTTTCCGCGATGCAGGAAACGATGGAGATTCTGTCTGACCCGAATGCCTTACGGTTGTTGCAGCAGAGCTTAGAGGACATCCGCGCGGGTCGCGTGCATGACCATGACGACGTGTTCGCGGAGCTGGACGCGGAGTTTGCTGGCACTGACGAGAATGGAGGTTCCTTGCGGGACGAGACTGATGGCCCTCCCCACCCTTCGGGGAGGGCCGTCGTCTTCCCGAGGAGACGGCGTGATGGATGTTGAGGTCAAGGTCGGACAGACGTGGCGAGCAAAGGCAAGCGGCCTGGTCGTTGCGGTGGTCGCCATCGACGACGACATGGTAGAGCTGAACCACGACGGGCACACGCGCTGGTGCAGCGCTGAAGGTTTGCTGAACCATTGGGAGCCCTGCGATGCGGGGCAGTAACTTTTCAAAGGAGAACGTGAGATGACACTAGGAATGCTGATTCAAGAGATTCTGGCGATGTTGCTTGGCTGGCTTCAGACGTGGCTGACGACGTTGTTGGGAACTGCGTGATGCGACGGTTTCGACCGTACTACTTCTTGGGGCCTACGGTGCTGCTCTTCGTCGCTGTGGCGGCTACCGGCTGCCTGGATGGGAGCTGAAAAGATGGTAACAACACAGTTGGTTGATGGACAGTATTCCAGCGCCGGAGCCGTGCCACCGACTGACCGACCGAAGCCGCCGGAAGGGTACGAGACGTGGTTGGACTACTGCCTTGATGGCAAAGTCGATGCGCACGACGCCTTTGGTGGTCCGCAAAGGTACGCCCGCGAGGAACTCAACGAGCTGCGGGAAGAAATCACAGAGCTGAGAGTGAGGATGGTGTCCCCGAAGTGCAAGACGTGTGGTAACGCGATAAGTTCGGATTGCCCGTCGTGCAAGCAGCTATGGGAGAGCGTGGGCGCGCAAGGCGGGTGACTGGCCCGGGGGGACCGACTGGTCATCCGTGATGCCGGGCGGAGAGTCGGGGCGTATGGTGTTTGCCGTCCTTCGGTCATGGACGACCGCCCGCCCGGCTGATGTGAGAACGTGATGCCTGACCGCGTGAAAACGCTGACGTGGTTCGCGGTAGCCTACGCCGCGCTAGTGGCGCTGTGGCTGCTGTGCAGGAGGAAGGTGTGAGCCTCTACCACGAACCTTATCGCACATTCGTCATACCGGTGCTGGACAGCCCACGGAATGTGTTTGCCGATTACGGCGACGGGCCAACGCTTGAACCAACGGACATTAGGCGCTTGTCGGAAGCTAAATTCGATTCCGAGAAGCTGTTTAGCCGTGGACTCATGCGGCAGATTGACCACCTGTGGCATGTGGGTGAAAAGCCAGGGCATATTCTGCTGGGGCGGGACTTCTTCACGCAGTTCTTGGGCGAAGCAGCACAGCACGCGGACCGCCACTTCGCGTTTGATATACCGCCCATGTGGCCGGAATCCTTCCTGCGCCCCGGCTGGCTGTTCGCGGACATCCGAATTCACTGCGTCCCGTGGATGGAAGGTGTTGTTGTCGTGCCGAAGCTCTGCCCGTGTGGCAAGACCGAGATAGCGCCGCTGGCCGCCGAGAACGGACAAGGCGCGGTCGGTCTGCCGATTGGCTTAGTCGGTGACACGAACGGCGACGATGTACCGCCAGGAGTTGCGGAGAAGGTAGCAGACTGGTTGAAGAACGCAGCAACGGACTGGTATTCGAGACCGCCTAAGCGTTTCGTGCGCTCCCGGCGGTTCTTATGGTGGTGGCGATGACCGGACCCGGCGTCAACCCGCACCAGTCGTGGGACCGCATGAATGCCATACGCGGCAAGCCCCACGCGAACGACCGAAGCCGCGAGTACAAGCTAGGCGCGGCTTTCATGGCAGCGGTCGAGG
>JBDHDY010000652.1:0-2261 GCA_039591275.1 Gemmatimonadota bacterium
CGTAGCCGAGCGTATCCGAGCCCGCGTCATACACCAGCACACGATCGTCAGCTATCGCACTATCATCTACGGGCACGCCCTGTATGTGCGTAGCGTTCTTGCTCGGCAGCTTGCTGACGCGCGATGGCTCGTCTATGCGCGACTTGCTCAATGCTCGGCACCCCACGACACACCTTCACCGTCCGCCGCAACGGCAATCCAGATGTCCATCAAATCGACGTTCTGGAACGTGACGGACTCCTTAGCCGACAGCGGCCAGCCGGACTGCATACCACTCGTGGCCCGCACGTCCGTGTCACCGACGTATACCCGGTCGGCGTTGCCGTCCAATGCGAAAATGTCCACATGGGATACCAGCAGCGACACCGTGGACAATCGCTCTGCCTTGCCGACTGCGACCATCGTCTTACGCCCGCTCTTCACGGCCATCAGTTGCCCCCGCGCCAGTCGTGCAGCGTGGTGATAGTCACAAGATCGGAGTCGTAAATCGCTTCGCTGCCCGGCAGCAGATACAGATCCGTGACCGTCTTGGTCCCGCCCGTCAGATCCAGCACCGCGCCGCCGTAGACCCACGCCGTTGTCAGCGTGCCGGTCGACGTGTAGTGCATGCTCCCCGCCTTGAGATTTAGCGTCGTCATGGCAATGGCGCCGTGGAACGTGCTGGTGCCCGCCGTCTGGTTCCAGGTGGTCGCCGCACTGCCGCACGTTACGGTGCCGCCGGCCTGGTCCACCGCCGTGTACGCTGTAGCACCCGCGGCGATAGTCAGAACCACGTCCGATTCCCGATTGGTGACGTGGCCGATGCGCAGGTTGGCCATTGTGCCGATAGTCCCGGCAAGCGTCACCGTGCCGCGCAGGATCGTGCAGTCCGTGATCGTATCGCCACCTAGTTCAATGCTGTTGGTCATCGAACCGGAATTGATGAGCACCGAGTCCGTCGTGCCCGCGCCGTCCAAGAAATAGAAGTCGCCGGACCCGAAGAACTTGATGAGACTCGCACTGATGTTCAGTTCGCTACCCGACGACCCGATGTTGCCCAAGTAGCCCGCCTCAATGAGCCACGCCGCTAGGTCTACGGCAGACTCGTCACTGCCCGCAATATCTCGCGTGGTGGTTGCCGGGATGATTGCCGTGTCGCCGGTGATCGGCTCAGTCGGCGCCGTCCAGTTCGCGGGGGTACTCCAGTCCGTGTCGGTCCCGCCGGTCCATACTCTTGTATCTGCCATTATGGATACTCCTCGCGTAAGTCCACGTCTGCACTCGACACGTCCATGACGCCGGACTGATTCACGGCCCCCAGCGTGTTTGCTAGTTGGCCACGAAACACATGCCCAACAGTGTTCGGGGAAGCTACCGTAGAGAAATCCACCTCCCCGGCACACACGATATCTTGGTAAGCGTACGACCCGCCTGTGGTGTTAGTGTAGTTGTATGTCCCCGCTGGTCCTACAAATACCTTCAATGGATCACGTTCCGGCGCCGTCAAGTTAAACGTGCCGCCGAACACCGTAACGATACACAACGTCACATTCTCGACTTGCCTGTTATCGTTTAGCGTGCCATTCCAGATCGTAACATATGGTGGGTGCTGTTCCGTCGTATCAATATCCGCCATTGTAACGGTTGCCGCAGGACCATCTAGAATCAGAAAACCCGCGAAGTCACACGTGCTAGCGATAGTCGCCGTGCCCCGCTTTACACACAAGTCATTCAAGTTGCCGTCGGCGTTAAGCGACCCGGTGGTATCGAGTACTACATTAAAAGTACCGCCCACCTTGCCGCTGAGATACACTGCACCGCTACCACGAATAACTGCACGGGATAGAGGATTGCTTGAGTCGATGGCATGTATCAAGGGATTACCCGGTCCGCCAATGTCACCTGTGAAGTTGGTGCGGGTAATGATGCGCATCAAGATGGCATCCGCACTGCGATTCATGTTCACGGACGGCCCGACGTTCGTTACGGACCCGTCGAATATGCAGTCGTCTAGGCCGGCGCCCCCACTGCCCGGCAGGGCTCCCGACGACCAGTTAGCCACATTGTTCCAATCCCCGTCCGCATTACCGTTCGTCCATGTGTGTACTGTCGCGGCCATCCTAGCTCCCCTGTACGGATACGGTTTGCTGGCCCGTTGGCCGAGGCAGCAGACCGCCAGTGCTATCAGTAGTGCGTGCATGTTGTGTCTCTGTGGGTGTGGTTATCATTGCGCTTACGGTACCTCTAGGCTATCCACGGCAGCGTCTAGCCACGGATGCGCC
>JBDHDY010000653.1:0-2255 GCA_039591275.1 Gemmatimonadota bacterium
AAACGGCATTCCGGGCGATCATCCCGTGCGAGTCGTGCGGGAGGATCCGGACCGGCAGGGATTGCTCTACGCTGGAACGGAGTTCGGATTGTTTGTCTCATTCAACGACGGGCGAAACTGGCAGTCTCTGCAGTTGAACTTGCCTGTCACGCCCGTGACCGGTATGCAGGTCATGCACAAAGATCTCATCCTCTCGACCCAAGGGCGCTCCTTCTGGGTCCTCGACGACGTGACGCCGCTGCATCAGATCTCGGACGAGGTTGCGAGCGCTCGCATGCATCTCTACACGCCACGTGACGCATACCGAGTCAACGCCGGCGGGACGCGAGGACGAACCGCGCCCGAGGTTCTCCCTGGTAACGCGCTTATTCATTATTACCTCGCCGAAGCACCAGACGGAGAAGTGAAGCTCGACATCCTGGACGAGCAGGACCGCTCAGTGCGCAGCTTAACGAGCGACTCGGCATCAACTCCGGAAGGCGAAACCGCCATCCCAGCGAAAGCCGGCATGAACCGAGCAACCTGGGACCTCATGTACGAGGGCCCCCGCAAAGTGGAGGCGGCCGTGCTCTGGGGATACGGCGGTGGTGTCAAGGCACCGCCGGGTACCTACCGCGTCCGTCTGACCGTCGGCGAGGAAAGTCAGACCACCGCGATCCGAGTGCTAAAGGACCCGCGGCTTGTGGATGTAGCGCAGCAGGATTTCGTTGAGCAATTCAACCTGGCCATACAAATCCGTGATACGCTGGACCAAGTCTACGACGCGATCCGCACGGTGCACGGTGTCCGCGACCAGGTGAAGTCCATTGCGGATCGTGCAGAAGCAGCCGGCTACGGAACCGACCTCAAGACCGGCGCCGACTCGATCGCCGTGAAGTTGACGACGGTCGAGGAAGGGTTGATCCAGACGAAGAACGAGAGCGGCCAGGACCCCATAAGATTCCCGTCGATGCTCGACAACCAGTATATCGCGCTCTACGAGTACGTAACGGGCGTGGACGGATACCGCTACGGCGGCCCCGAAGGACGACCCACTGAGGGCGCCTATCTGCGGTTCGATGAACTCAACACCGAATGGGCGGTCTTGCGGCGCAGGCTGAAGGAAACAATCGATATCGACGTCGCGCAGTTCAACGCCAAGCTCGAGCAGTTGGGTGTGCCGGCGATAACTGTGCCAGGAGTACCCGAACGTCCCATTCCCTGAGTCACGGGGCCGGGCGGGGGGCCTGAGGAGGTAAGACCGGGAAGGTGAAAACCGGAATCAGCCCCCACATGGCACAGGAAACAAGCAAGGGCGGTCTCTCATGAGTGACCGCCCTTCGCATGATGACCACTGTGCACTTTCGAAACAGGAGCCCAAGTCTGCGGGCTCCCTGAGGCCTGCACCGAGCCAGCGGGCATTCGCCCGGCGCGTTAGCGTAAATGTCCACGTTATTTTGCCTTACGCTGTCGTGCTCCCGCTCACAGTCAAGCCGCTGTCCTCCGACCTTAACATTCCTCCGCCCCACACGTCTGACAGATCGTACCGGTGGACGCCGCAACGCTTCACTTGGAGGATCAACGATCATGCTTAGGATATTCCGCCGCGGCTCCCTCGCCGCTTTACCCGCGCTCATCTTCGCAACCGCCTGCAGCGACAGCGGTCCCCTTGATATCGATGATGAGCAAATCAACGCCGATGTGGCCCTAGTCGTGGCAGACGCCACCGGCGACGACATGGCCCTCATGACCGACGAGGCCGACGGCACCATGCAACCAGGCTTCGGAGGCCCAGACTGCCCGCGGCAGGGATTCCGCTTCCGCTGCGGACCCAGGGGCTTCTTTGACCTCGAGCTCACGCGGGAAGTGACTTTCATTGACAGAAACGACATTGAGCAAGAAGCCTACGACCCCATCGACACCGACAAGATCCACGTGGTGTTCGACATGAGCGGTAGCCGCAACCTCACGGAGGCGAGTTTGGAGGTCGTGCGGCATCGAGACTTCTGGGTGACCGGCCTCAAGGACGAGGAAACCCAGCGAACGTGGAACGGCGATGGCAGCTCCACCGTCGATCGAGTTCGCTTCCTGGAGGGTGACGCCCAGCGCAGCTACAACATGTCCAGCACTACCACAGTGACCGAGGTAATCGTGCCCGTTCCTCGTGACTGGCCGCTTTCAGGTACCATCGAGAGGACGGTCACCGTCGAGATCGTGGACGAGCTGGGGAACAGCCGCACCATGACACGCACGACGATCCTCACCTTCAACGGCAC
>JBDHDY010000654.1:0-2252 GCA_039591275.1 Gemmatimonadota bacterium
GATCGAGTGGGTGCAGTCCCGCTATGGTCAGGTGATTCCGGTCAACTGGTCGCAAGTCGAGATGATAGAGGGCATCCAAACGCTCTACCCGCTGGGCTATCAGGTGGCCGACGCGCAGAACGCTATTGTGGCTAAGGCGATTGAGAAGGAGTTCGAGTGGCTGCTGCTCTGGGAACATGACGTGCTACCGCCGCCGATGTCGATCATCCACCTGAACAAGTACATCAGGGACGAGAGGACGCCGGTAGTTAGCGGCCTATACTGGACGCGCTCGCGGCCGTCCGAGCCGCTGGTATTCCGTGGTCGTGGCACAGGCGCCTATCATGACTTCGAGATTGGCGATCTCATCTGGTGCGACGGCGTGCCCACGGGATTCCTGCTAGTCCACATGGGCATCATGCGCGAGATGTGGAAAGACGCCGAAGAGTACGAGCTAAACGGGCGGGCCGTTCGGCGCATCTTCCGCGAGCCGCGAGATGTCTACCATAATCCTGTGACCGGCGAGTATAGCAGCCTGAGCGGGACAAGTGACCTCGACTGGTGTACGCGGGTCATTGAAGGCAACTATCTAGCCCGCGCCGGCTGGCCTGAGTTTCAGGACAAGAAGTACCCATTTCTGATAGAC
The DNA here is from genome assembly GCA_039591275.1 of Gemmatimonadota bacterium. Lineage (GTDB taxonomy): Bacteria > Gemmatimonadota > Gemmatimonadetes > Gemmatimonadales > GWC2-71-9 > JBDHDY01. The sequence goes on from JBDHDY010000654.1 coordinate 626, forward strand.
AGCAAGCACCTATTCTGCCGCCATATAAATCCAGACGGAGAGATGTTTCCATGATAGAGCTAGGCAAGAAATACCGCGTCACGTTTGAGGATTGCTGCGTATCGGGGCAGTTGACCGGCATCGCTCTTGGCTGGGGCGACGCGCACGGAATGATTCATATTTACTTAGACAGTGGGACCGTCAATGGCTTCCCTGACTTATTGAAGGTTGAAATGCTATGACCGATTTCAAAACAGCATTTGAGGAGCTAGAGCGCGTCGCCTTGTCGCTAGGCTGGTCACTGGCGGCCGGTAGCAAGACGCAGGACGAGCCTGAGCAGGTGCAGCTTATCATTACGCATGAGCCACGGCACAAGGGGGCAGCGCTCGGCATGTTCGTTAGCGACAAGGTGTTGGCTCAGGACTTTTTCGGAGGTGTACCCGATGGCTGACAGTTTCACGAAAGACCCCGATGCCGTTGACATCTTTCATATCGTCTGGTGTGACCTGGACGGCACGAATGACGGTAGCGCCACTGACGACGGCAAGCTACAAAGCGCGACGATTAGCACTAGTAGCTGGACCGTCTCGACTGGCATCACGAAAGACGCCGACAATACCAACTCAGTCACGATTCAGGGCGTTACCTACGACGCTAACACGGTCGCTAATATCACGCTCTCGGGCGGCTCAGATGATTCCAACTATTCTTTGACCAATCGGATAACGACCTCGGACAGCCGCACGCTGGACAAGACGATAACGATCATGGTACGCGAACAGTGACCGAACTGCAAGAAACCATCAACGCGATCCTTGAGGAGAACGGCATGACCGACCGCGTTTCCAATCGCCTGTTGATGGCTATGCTAATCGACATCCGCGACGGCGTGCGTGGCAATACAGTGGCGCTTGAAAACACCTGCGCCCACATGGAGGCTCTTGAGCGTCGTATCTCCAAGCTGGAAGAGGCAGGCACGGTCAATCCGTCCCTGGTGTGGCTGCTCAAGAATCGCCCGGCGCCCACTATTAAGACCGCTGCGATTATCCTAATCGTACTAATGCTATTGATGACCATCGGGCAGCCTATCGCCGCGTTCGTTGCCGCCCTCCTCGGCTTACCGATACCGTGACCGCACTCGACACAATAGAATCCTGGGCTGACAGTATCCGCCGCCAGGAGCGCGAGCGGGTGCTGGCCCACATCGAGGCGGAGATTCAGGGGTGGCAGGCGCGGTCCATGATGCCCCTGTACGACGTATCCGTCGACCACGTTATATCCTCACTGACCATACTTAAGGAGCGAATTCGCAATGGCTCCAGCCTCCCCAACCTGGACAGTTGAGCCCGTCTCGGGCAACGTGCACATTATCAGATTCGCAGGCATCATGGCCGGCTGGGAGCAACGTATCCTGCTGACCGGCGACCGGCATCACGACAACCTGAACGCCGATCACCGTATGGAACTGAAGCACCTGGAGAGGGCGCGGGAATATAACGCGCCTATCATCGACATCGGCGACTTCTTCTGTCTCATGCAGGGCAAGTACGACCCGCGAAAGAGCTACACCGACATGCGCCCCGAGTTAACAGACGGCCCGTACCTGGACCGGGTGATTGATACCGCCGAAGATTTCTACAGTCCCTAC
>JBDHDY010000655.1:0-2248 GCA_039591275.1 Gemmatimonadota bacterium
CGGTCGCGAACAGCGTGCACATCGGCCTCACGCTCCTCGGCAAAGGAGTAGCGGCTGCCTCGGTCGTGGGCTACGTCCACTCGGGTGACAAGTTTGAAAAGCACTGGGAGACCGTGCCGATCGAGGGGGCCGCCCGGGACGTGACGCTCGCCGACTTCGACGGCGACGGACGACGGGACGTGGTCCTCCTCTCGGACGTTAACGACCAGACCTCCTTGAACCTCTTCCTGTTTCGACCGAGGAAGGGAGCTGGATAGGCAAGCAAGGAGTCACACACCATAACAAAAGGAGAAACGCGAAAGGGGGGATGCTGATGCAGTAAGGAAGTAAGGCGGGGGTACAATTTTGAAGCAGTTGCTTCGTAGTAGAACGTAGAATGGAGAATAGACAGTCGGTCAGGATCTTCACTCTTACCCGAAAGGAGGTAAGGGAATGAAAAGACGATTACTCCTCTTCCTGGCCATCGTGGTTTCAGGAGCGTTACCCCTCTCGGCGTGGGCGGACGTCTCACTCGTCAAGACGGCCGACGGCACCGAATTCAAGTTCGGGATGAGTGAGAAGATGCTCACGTTCACCCTCAAAGACCTCGACCTCATGGGGGGGAATACCGACTTCAGGAGCTTTATCTCGCCGGATACGTCAATCGGGGACCAGAACTGGGGCATTCAGAACTTCGCCAACCTCTTGTTCACCCTCGAGAGGGGCCCCCTCAAGATCCACGCGAACCTCGAGATGGAGGCTGCCCTGGATGCCAACAGCGTGGATATCAACAACATCAACCTCGAGCGGATGGCCATCTACTACAAATTCCCGACCGTTGGGACCCTTGGGGTCGGATTTGACGTCCACGCCTTCGATCCCGAAGGAGGGCTCATCTACACGGACGAGCATCCGGGACTCTGGCTGGTCGGTGGCGATGACGACGTCTCGTGGGACATCGCGTGGCACTACGTGCTGAATTGTAACCGCGGGGTTTCCCTGTTCGGGAATACAGGCCAATTGTTCGACTCGGTCACGGGCGCGCTACCGAATGCTGCAGTTGTTTGCCCGAGGAGCCTTGAAGCCAGTCAGAACAGCCAACTGTTCATGGGGCGGGTGAACATCGGCGTGGGGGACGCCACCGTCGTCTCGCCCCTCTTCGTCTATTACAGGCGCCACGTGCCGCAGTTGAGTGGCCTCAACGAGTTCTCGGATCCGGGTGGTACTGCCGCTGCATTTCCCCTTGCTGACTCCCCTACTACCGCCACCGGCTCCTACAGTGATCAATTCCGGCCCGGCGCGTCCGTCAAGAGCGACCTCGGACCGATCGCTCTTACCGGTGAGATTGTGGGTCTGCTGGGCAATATGAAGAACTTCGATGCGTGCTACCTCGGTGGTACGCCGTGTCCGCTCGTGGGTGGCGTTCCTACACTTGGGACTGGAGCGGTCCAAGATAACTCCCTCCAGTCCTGGGCGCTGTTTTTCGAGGTGGCCCTCGACGGATCCGAAATAGGCCTTCCACCAGGCCTGACCCCGTATGTGAACTTCGAGTACGCGAGTGGGGATGGCAATCCGTTCGACGACAAATACACGGGTTACGTCCCGGTCTCGCAACTCACCCAAGCCTTGCGAAAGGACGGCTTCAAGGGCCAGTCGATCGGGTCCTACGGCCCCTCAACCCTGGGGGCAGGCAGCGAGGATGGCTGGGGCTTTAACGTCACCAGTCGAGGCACCGGCCCGTCCCTGGGAGGCGTCCTCCCGGACGAGTTGCTGGGACTCGATGGCACCACCTTCAACAACCGCGGTGGGAAAGGTGGCAACGCAGGCTTCTTCAAGGTCGCCGGCGGCGTCACAGGCAAGATCGACCAGAGCTGGGACACGCACGTTGGGTTCAATGTCCTCTGGTACGCCAAGACCGATCCCATCCAGGCCGAGGCGGCCCAGAACTGCATTGCGCGGACGACCTTCGCGGGTTGCGGTGGCCTGAGTCCTCTGCTTGAGGCAGACGTCAGGACCGCGCAGGGTGTGCTGGCGACCAACGGGGTCGACCTCGACCAAAAGTACATGGGCTTTGAGTTCAACGCGAATGTTGGATACACCTTCAACGGCGGCCTCCGGTTCCAGCCCTACCTCAGCTTTTTCATCCCGGGGAGTATCGTTGAGAACATCAGCGATGCGTACCTCTCGACTAGCTCCGCCAGGTTTAGAAACAAAGAGACCGGTTTCACCCTCGGCATGGAGTTTTCGGCCGCGTTCTAAGCAAGCGCTG
>JBDHDY010000656.1:0-2909 GCA_039591275.1 Gemmatimonadota bacterium
AACGCCCTTCTTGTCCATACGGTGGCGATTGAAACCTATAGCGTGAGTGTGGCAAGCGCGAGGTACGACAAGTGAAGGAGCTCTCCTTGTGTCGCCACCGACTTGAAACCGGCCATCTCGCCCCCATCCATGGTGGGCGCAAACAGCGGTTGGCGAGCGTCGCTACAAGCTGCCATGACGTCTGAACCGCTCGCCGTAACGGTGATCTGGCTGAACCCCTCCCTTTCTGCACGCAGACCAAGGACAGCTACAACGGTGAACTCGGCGTGGGCCGCAGCGATGAATAGCCCTTCGATAGGCTCATGGTGTGTCCCTTCGTCAATCTGCCCCCAAAACCATCTTTCGGGCATCTCGACATAACAAGCTCCGTGTGGCACCCGCGGCGCACCGGTGGGTGGTGCGGTGAGAGTTGTCTCGAGAACGTCGCGGTCAATCTGAAACGAGTGCTTGCCCGCATCCCAGTAGCGATACCCGACGAAGAGAAGCGACAGGTACTCCGCTGCCGCCTGCGGTGCTGCTGCTACGAGATCCGGCGTGCCAAAATCTTGGAGGAGACCTTGGACTGATCGAAGCCCGGCGAACGTCGAGAGGTCGATCTCTTCAGCTTGCGAGCGAATGTCTGGGAATCTTGCCTCGGCGACTTCGGCAAGGGCGAACGTGAAGGGATGAAGCCTGGTCATGTTCTGGCGCTGTCGAGGGCGACGAGAGCTACTGTCGGAGTGTGGGAACCGGAAGGTCGAACGGCCACGCGCCGGGCATCACAGAAGGGTGGCGAGGGCGTCTGCGACATGTGCTACCGCCGAATGCTCCGCTTCGTTGAAGCAGGCCGGCGATTCACTGTCGATGTCGAAGAAGAACACTGCCGTGCTCCGGCTTCCGCCCGTCGGACGCTGCGAGTTCCAGTGTCCGTCCATCCTCGCTGAGCATGTACAGATGAACCGATGTGTACAGCGACCCCGCCTCGTAGATCTTCCTTGTAGCGAGCGTCAATAGATCCCGCTGTGTCGCGCCGCGACAGAAGGCGCCATGCAATTGCTTGACGATGCCTTCGGCTCGAAGAACCGGCTCAGCCACCGCGCCTCCCTAGAGTGGCCGTGAGCTCCAGCACCTCTCCGTCGCGGCGAACCTGGAGCGTTACGGTGTCGCCCGGCCGGTGCGACCGCAGCGCGTCCGTCATGTCGTACAGATCGTTGATCTCGAACTCCCCAAGCCGAATCAGGATATCGCCTCCCTGGAGACCGGCTTGCTCCGCCGGGCTACCCGCCCGCACGCCAGTGAAGCGGACGCCTCCCGGCGATTCGGTCATGTCGGGGATCGTGCCCAGATAGGCCCCATAGCCTCCGGCGATGGGCGCGCGCTCCCGCGGTTCGGCGTCAACGAAGGTGAGAGAATCGGGGCGAGTCGCCAGGCCCCACGCAAGCTCGGCCACTAACTCTGCCACTCGTGCGATGCCCTCCGCGTTGATCTTGTCCGGGTCATCGGTAGTACGGTGGTAATCCTCGTGCGTTCCGGTGAAGAAGTGCAGTACGGGGATCTTCTTGGCAAAGAACGACTGCTGGTCGCTGCGGCCGTAGCCGTCGCCGGAGGCGGCAATGGCGAATTCTTCAACCCCTAGACTGGTGTTGACTGAATCCAGCAGCTCAGGAAACTCGACGGCGGTCTCCGATCCAAACGCCGCCAGACGGCTTTCCCGTAACCGTCCCACCATATCGAGGTTCACCATGGCGAATGTCGAGTCCAACGGTCGAGCTGGGGCGCTGACGTAACGGGCCGAGCCGATCAAGCCTAGCTCCTCCGCCGTGAACGCCACAAACACCAGCGTGCGCACATCCGGCGCCGTGCGGGAGCGAAGTAGCCTGGCGATCTCCAGCATGGCCACGGTTCCCGAAGCGTTGTCGTCGGCACCGTTGTGAACAACGCCGATGCTGTCCGGGTCGAGACTTCCGAACCCACCTAAGCCCAGATGGTCGTAGTGAGCTCCGACGACGACCACTCCCCCAGCCAGCGCACCGCTACCGCGCCGAATACCGATCACGTTGGCAACCTCGGCGTTAGCGATGCCGGCATGCGCGGCGGCGGGAGCGGATGCGTCAATGGTGAAGGGTTGGAGATACCCTGACGAACCCCCGGGCTCGAGCCCTGCCTCCTCCAGTGCTTCGGCGATGTAGCGTGCCGCGGCATCCAGGCCCTCCGTGCCAACACCCCGGCCGGTGCGTTCATCGTCTGCCAGGTACGAGATGTCAGCCCGCACCCGGTCAACGGAACCCGCCTGCGCAGCAGCAGACAGCGGAAGCGAGATGGCCGCCAGTGCGACGAGGGGTAACTTCACTGCCAACGTGGAAGTCGTCATTTTCTGAGAAGTCCGATAGTTTGAATGCAACTTAACCGGGTGTTGGCGTTGTCTCCACGTCTCCTAGCGCTGGTCCCGCTCGCCGTCGGTATCAACATTGCCATGGGGCAGTTTGCCGAGGCGACCGCGTTGCCGGTGTTCCTCGATACTATCGGCACGGTCCTCCTGGCCGCCCTTGCCGGACCAGTGCCCGCCGTGGTGACCGGCATCATCTCCCAAACGGTGCGTACGTTGGTTTCGGGCAACTCCACCCTGATGCCATTCGTGACGATACAGATTGTCGTTGCCTTGTATGCGGGTTTCGCTGCCAAGATGGGGGTGTTCGCATCGTTACCGCGCGCAGCCCTGGCCGGCCTGGTGCTCGGCTTTCTTGCAGGGACGCTGGCCTGGCCCATTTCCCTCTTTCTGTTCGGAGGCGTGACCGGAGGAGGGATCACGGTGTTGACCGCCACCCTCCGCGCGATAGGGCTGCCGCTCGAGGTTGCGGTCTTCGTCTCGAGTTTGACCAACGACCTGCTAGATAAGACCCTGACGTTTCTGTTGATTCGAACCGTGCTCA
>JBDHDY010000657.1:0-3347 GCA_039591275.1 Gemmatimonadota bacterium
TCTTGTCGATGAGGACGTTCCGGCCCTTGGGCCCGAGGGTCACTTTCACCGCGTCGGCCAGCTGGTCCACGCCCCGCTTCAGGCGCGCCCGTGCGTCGACGTCGAAGTGCAGCTCCTTGGCGCTTGCCATCAGTGTGCTCCCTCCCGGTCGCTCAGCCGATCACGGCGAGGACGTCAGATTCCTTGATGATGAGAACTTCCTCGCCGTCGAGCGTCACCTCGGCGCCGCTGTATTTTCCGTACAGAACCTTCTCACCCTGCTTGAGCTCCATCGGCACTCGCTCACCCTTTTCGAAGCGGCCGGGACCGACGGCGATGATCTGGCCCTGCTGAGGTTTCTCCTTGGCGGTGTCGGGAATGTGCAGCCCACCGCGCATCTGCTCCGTGTCCTCGAGCGGGCGGACGACCACCCGGTCAGCGAGGGGCTGGATGTTGATCTTCGCCTTCGTCTTGATGGGCGATTTCGTCAAAGTGGCCATGGTCCTACACCTCAGTTCTCGTAAGCCGTTGAGAGAAGGAGGGGACCGACGGCGGTGATCTTGCCGTGCTGAGGTTTCTCCTTGGCGGTGTCGCGACTGTACAGGATCTTGATCTTCGCCTTCGTCTTGATGGGCGATTTCGTCAAAGTGGCCATAGTCCTACACCTCAGTTCAGTTAAGACACCGGGAAAGGAGGGAGGCCGGTAGGCCCGCCTCCGCCCCCCGCGTCCAACAGATCCGTCCGCCTTAGTTCTGCGAGGCGATCTTGTGGAAGGTCGAGTTGGAAACCTCGTAGCAAGCTGATGGCGACTGCCTCTTTGCCGTTCGGATTGAGGAACGTGAGCTCGTCCGCGAAGCCGGCCTGTTTCCGAAGTCGCGGCAGGATGTCCTTCTCGATCGTCCGGGTGAACTCAGCGCCGGCATTGGCCTTGAGCTGTACGGAAACTTCTCGTGCGAACATGTGGTCTCCTTGGCTGTGATGACTCAACCTGTGTGATTAACAGTATACGGTTGATTGGATAATAGTCTACGGTGATGTACTGTACTTGTCAAGTACATCGCGACCCTTGCCAGATTGACTGACGATACTTAACTTATTTTTGTTAATGGTTGATTGAGTCTGCCCAAGGAGGAAGCTGTGGATGTTGCGCTGGCGATCAGCCGTCGGCTGGAGGAATTCGGGCTGGAGCAGCGAGATCTCGCCCAAGCCGCCCAGGTAACCGACTCGTACATCTCCCAGTTGCTCACCGGAAAGCGAACGCCTCCGGCGCCGAGCCGCACTTCCAAGCGGGGAACTCGCGAGGCTGGCGGACCACCAGCGGAAGGAGCGGTTGAAGAGAGAACTGGGGGACGAGCCCACGCCGTTGTTTCGGGAAGTTCGTGAGTTGGTCCTCCGCAAGTGCAACCTCCGCACGGAAAGACACATTCGCGCCGTCTTCGAGAAGGAGCCCTTTGGCGAACTCGAACGCCTGGTCACGCAGAAGTTGGTGGACGTAGTCAAGGGGCTGGCCCAACGGGAATTGGAGAACAAATCCTGGCTCCGGACGGTCGCGGAACTCGGCGGCCGAAGCTATGAAGAGATGCGCGTCATCGTGCTCGAGTTCCTCGACACGGACATCTTCGATGTATCCAGTGAGAACTGCGTCTCGTTTCTCGATCCGCTGATTGATTCCTGGGATATCGACCTGGCGACGTTTGCGCTGGACATCGTTCTGGCAGACAGAGTGGTCTCCGGCAACTTGAAGAGGTTTGAGTTTGTGGAGGTGGAATCCCCACGGCATGGCGTCGAAGAGCCTGGGCTCAAGGGATTCCTTGAGGATCCGTCCCTCAGCGGCACCGTCACCGCGGAGGAAGTTGACTTTCTGAAGAGGCTGAAGTTTCAGGGCAGGCGGCCGACGCCGCTCTACTATTACCGCGAGTTACAGAACCTCAGGGACCCCCTTCATTTTCGCACCACGGAGAGAGCACCGTGAAAAGAGTGAACCGCTCACGGCTGAAACTGGAGCGCGCCGGGATGGTGTCGGACGGCGGTCCACCACGCTGTCGGGAATGCGACCTGCGTTTGCAGTTCGGCTCCGACCGCGATGGCCGGGCAACGGAATCCTGCGCCTGCGGATACCGCGCGTACGTGAAGACGCGGGGTGGGCGGCTGGATTTGCGACAGGGCGCGCCCGTGAGCGGCCACGCGTCAGGAGTGTTTGCGCTCAGGTTTCCCGGAACACCGTGAGCGTTGGAGTACCGCTGCGGCATCTTCGCAAGTAGTATTATTTCATTCGACTATCACCCTCACAGCACGTTGGGCAAAGGACCGGGCGACGCCTACCGCATCAGCTCGCCGATCAACTCCGCCAGGATACTTCACTAGGTGGCGACGCTATGCCCCTACTAGTGACTCTCTCCCGCCTCGTTGGGGCGGAAGATCCCGTCGCCCCACTCAGGGAGGCCTTCCGCGACGCCGGGGTCTGCCGAGTACAAGGATCCGTCGGCTAGCGCGGCCACCACGGACTTGGCCGCGTTGTAGGCCAGCTTGGTGAGATAGCCGTTCGATTTGGTTCCAATCCGCCCGCGGATCTCCACAAGCACCGACCCTGCCCCCAAAAGCCCATAAGCATTGCGCGCAATGCCCGGCCAGGTTCCGCCCGGAAAGCGTGTCACGTTGGCGTAACCGTAACGATCTAGCTCGGTGACCATTACAGCGACAACTCTCTTCGAAAGCTCGACGGCCACCTCAAACTGGGGAGCGATGCCAAGCGCCTGGGCGGTCCCTATTGCGTTGGGCCACATGGTCGAGCCCGTCACTAGCCTGCCATCCTCATCCACCAGCGAACCCTGGTGGTGAAAGTCGATAACGACCGTGGGCTGGAGCGCGTCGTACAGCAGCCTCACGGCAATGGCCTCGGGGACCGGGTTGGCGCCGCAGGCGAGGGGCCACGCAACATGTGCCTCAGGGTCAGGGAGGAATGAATGATGGCGGTTGATGTCGTATCCCCGGCCGGGTAAGTAGAACCACGGGCAAGTTGCGGTTGAGGCGGGATCGTAATTCTGCCGCCATGGAGGTGTCACACCCCATGCGTCGACGATGTCTGCATCGAATCCGTCGACGTTCACGCGAGGCACAACGGTGAGCGTAACCGCGTCGCGGATTGCTCTAGACTCTTTTGAGTTGTCCGAGAGATCCCGGACCAGTTCGATCATGGCTTCGCTCACGACGAATTCGTTGCCGTGCTGCTGGGCGAAGATCAAGATGCCCTCGGGGCCGTTGCCAATCGTGACAACTGGAATGTTGCGTCCGGTGTTGCTCGTGCGGGGTGCTGGGCCGAGCTGGAACGCGCCCGCTGCCGAGTGCTCCATCCGCTCGAGCGTCTTCCA
>JBDHDY010000658.1:0-3449 GCA_039591275.1 Gemmatimonadota bacterium
CGAGTTGGTTGGCATCGAGGGGATCAACCCACCGCGGAGAGTGGAGATCATGCCGTACGTGTCGGCGACGGGAGCGTGGGAGCCGGGCGAGGATGGGAACCCGTTTCAGACCGGCACCGATCACGTGGGCAGGGTGGGTGCAGACTTCAACCTCGGCGTGACGTCGAACCTGACGCTGTCGGCCACTGTCAATCCAGACTTCGGCCAGGTCGAGGCAGACCCGGCGGTGGTCAATCTCTCTGCGTTCGAGACTTTCTTTCCCGAGAAACGGCCATTCTTCAACGAGGGGATCGACATCTTTCAGTTCCCCATCGCACTCGGAGACGGACCGCACGCCAGCGAACAACTCTTCTATTCCCGCCGCATTGGTCGGGCACCGCAGGGCGAAGCGGACGAACGTGGTGGGTACGCCGAATCGCTCAGGGAGACCACCATTCTCGGCGCAGCGAAGCTCTCGGGGAAGACACCGAGTGGCTGGACCGTCGGACTGATCGGGGCACTCACCGCCGAAGAAAAGGCAGCCGTCATAGACTCCGCGGGAACGTCTTACAAGGATATCGTCGAGCCCAGGTCGGGCTACTTCGTCGGACGATTGGCTCGGGATTTCCGCGATGGCCAGACACAGGTGGGACTGTTCACCACGGTCGTCGACCGCGCGCTGCCGAGCAATCTCTCGGATCTGCGAAGCTCCGCGTATGCCGGCGGTCTCAAGTGGAGCCACCGGTTCCGCAACGATACTTGGTCCGTCCGAGGTTGGTTCGTGGGGAGTCACGTGCGCGGATCGGCGGAGGCCATCGAGGACACCCAAACCTCCTCGGCGCACTACTACCAGCGACCCGACAACGACTACGTCACGTTCGACCCGACCCGGACCTCGCTCTCCGGCTACGCCGGCCAGCTCACGTTTGGGAAACACGCTGGCAACTTGCGGTTCTCGACGGGCTTCGATACCCGCTCGCCAGGGTTCGAAGTAAACGACATCGGATTCCAACGCGATGCCGATCGCTCGATCCAGTACGTGTGGCTCAACCGCCGCTGGCTCCAGCCAGGTAAGGTGTTCCGCAATTTTAACATCAACTTCAACCAGTACAGCGCGTGGAGTTACGGTTGGGATCGCCTTGGTCTGGGTGGCAACATCAACCTCAACTTCACATTCCTCAACTACTGGAGTGGGTACTTTGGGACCGAGAAGAGCTTCGCGGGGCTTTCCAAGACCGCCCTACGGGGCGGCCCCGCTCTAAAGGAACCCAGCACCCTCCACAGTTGGGCCGGATTCCACAGCGACAGCCGGAAAGCGGTTCGCGGCGGATTCAACACCTTCTTCTCGTGGAACGACGAGAGCGGCTCGTGGATCTACGATCTCTCTCCCAACATCTCCGCGCGTCCAGTATCTGGATGACGCAGAAGCGCTGGGCACTGATCAATACATCTTTGGCAAGCTCGAGCAGACGACACTGAGCATGAGGCTGCGTGCCAACCTGACCTTCACACCGGACATGTCGCTTCAGATCTACGCCGAGCCCTTTGTCTCCTCGGGCGAGGTAGTGGGTTACCGGCGCGTGGCCGAGCCCCGAGCCGATCTCTTCGAGAACAGATTCGAGGATTTCAACCCCAGCCAAATTACTGAAGACGGGGAAGACGTCTACATCGATCTCGACCTGGACGGCTCGAGCGATCTCGATTTGGAGAACCCCGATTTCACCTACGTCTCGTTCCGCTCAAACGTGGTGCTGCGTTGGGAGTACACCCTCGGATCGACGCTCTTCTTGGTGTGGCAGCACGGGCGGGAGGAGGACTACAGCGACGGCCGATTCCGGCTGGGGTCAGGTCTCCGCAACCTGTTCAGTGCCGATCAGGAAAACACCTTCGTCATCAAGCTCAACTATTGGATGAGTCTTTAGGTTGGGGCTTGGGCAGTGGGGATTTGAGTAGGGGCTTAGGGCTTGGGCAGTGGGGCTTGGGGGTTGCCCATTACCTACTGGCTAAGCCCCACTGCCCATTGCCCACTGCCCGGTGAGGAGGGGAAGAAGGGCGGCAAAACAGCGGCCGGATGCAGGGGACTCCAGCCGTCAGCGGACAACTGAACGTCTACTCCCCGCCCTGCCGTCCGACCGCTGCGTTCACTACGCTTTCTTCTCCTCCATCTCAGCAAACATGACAACGGTGCCGCACGGGGCCCGTACCGCGATCTCGCGAGCACCGTAGAACGTCTTGCGCTCGGGAACGACGACTTCGACACCCTCGAGGCGAGACGCCACTTCGTCGAGATCGCTCACCTCTATATACAGCGTGAGGCCGGACCGCTCGAACGGCCCTGCCGCGAATGCTGGGACGTCGTTGGCAATGCTCGCGCGGCTCTGGTACATGACCTCCACGCTGCCCCTCTTGGCGGCGGCGAACCCCAAACGATCGCCCTCCGGAACTTCCATCGTCTTCTCAAGCCCCAAGCGATCGACCCAGAACTCCAGACACGGCTCCACCTCTTCGACGAAGATGACGGGTGTGAGTCGCTTCATTGGCTTTCCTTTGCGCTTTGACACGTTACGTCTTGAACGGGGATTCCCCACTGACCACCCCACCCGGCCAGGGCTTGGGCAATGGGGCTTGGGGAAAAAGCGTCAATAATCGGCCATCTGGGCCCCAAGCCCCAAGCCCCAAGTATTCCCGAACATATACCGAAAATCATAATTCCGCAAATCGTGAAACCTCTCGGCCTCCAGCCGCGTATTAACCAGTAGCGAATATCGACATATAGAGAACCTCAATATAGTGACACAGAGCTACGGCCTCTGTCTATGAGCATAACATGCCTAAAAACAAAGACTTAAGCATCGGAACGGTCATGGTCCTCCACGCCCTCGCCCGCGGCTGCCAGTATGGATTTGACATCATTGAGGAAACCGGGCTGACCAGCGGGACCATCTATCCCGCACTGGAGAAACTCGAGCGGCTCGGATATGCCCGCTCCGAATGGGAGGACGGCCGGATCGCCCAGCGGGAGAAGCGGCCAGCACGCCGTTACTTCACCATTACCGACCCTGGCAGGGACTACCTCGTGTCGGCAATGGAGCGCTATCGCTCGCTCGCCCCGCTGGAAATCCGCGGCACCGTCGATCCCAAGCATTCCACGAGCTAGTGAGCCGGAGCGCTCCGTGAACACCCGTTCCCGTCTCCGTTACCGGCTCTCAGCGGCTCTAATCTGGCTCGCCGCCAAGTTCGTCCCCAAGGACCGGCGTGCACTGTGGCGCCGGCAGTGGGCTGCGGAGCTCACGCATCGCTGGCAGGTACAGCGCCGACAGACTGCCGCCCACACCCGGACCCGGCATCTCATCTTATGGTCTCTCGGGGCGTTCGCTCACGCTTGGTATCTCTTCAGAACGGAATTCACCATGGACTCGATGTGGCAGGACGTTCGATTCGCGTTCCGATCGTTTCGCACCGGCCCAGGA
>JBDHDY010000659.1:0-2235 GCA_039591275.1 Gemmatimonadota bacterium
TTATTTCGGCAGTTCCCATAGGGGCACAGTTGCCGCCCCTCTAGGTCTTTCACCTATCCTCCGGTCACCGGTAACCGGGGGATGAGAGATACAGGGAATGTTTAGCGGCGTAAACCACGCCGAAAAAGTCGTTGCCGCTTTTCTGTGGTAAAATGTCTCCCATCTCAATGATGGGGGGCACAGATGGACTCTCGATTTGACTTTCCAGACGGCACATTATCAACTGAACACCAAACCTTGGTCGAGACCCTGAACCAGTTCCTGTCCATGCTGCCGGACGACGAGCACCAACAGGTCGTCATTCGCCTGGGTATGGAACTGCTGGAACTGGCCAACGTTGCGTCCCAGGAAGAGATTGCCCGCGCCGCTGGCTACGCTGAGCGCACGCTGCGTTTCTACAAACAGCGACTTCAGAAGGAGGGGTTGGATGGGCTATTCGACCATCCTATTCCCGGTCGTCCGGCCATCACCACGCAACCGGCTGTGGAAGGGGCGGTGGTGATGGCCATCCTGGAGGCGGTTATCTCCCAACATACCCTTCCTGACGACGAGGTATTGGCTGAAGTAGTCAACGCACAGTTGCTGGAGCAGAAAGATCCCCTGGTCGGTCAGGTGACGGCTTCCATAGTGGAGACCATCCGTCTGGGATGGGGTATCCAACGTCTGCCCGTGCAGCAGCAGTTGCAGGAAGCGCAGGCCTCTCCACCGTCGGCGCAAGAAAGGGTATGTCTGGGCCGGACACAGGCGGGTGGCGCTTTCAGCCTGGCCATTCTCTTGGTAGAAGTAGGCTGGCTGAAGATGGCCCAGTTGCTGCCTATGGTTCCCAGCTACGCAGTCACAGCGGTGCAGTGGCTCTTGACAGCTATTTTTGCCGTCATCTACGATGTGCAACGGGCCTTCCATCTGGACGACGTGCGGGACGTTGGCTTTGCACTGATCACCGGGCGGCCACGACCGCTTTCACACGGCACCTTCCAGCATATGCTGCATCACATCCCCGTCGTAGATGCGCAACGCTTCTACGAAGCAAGCACCCACCACGAAGTGGAAACGCTGGAAGCAGGTCCCCGGCGCATCAGTGTGGACGGGCACAACCTGCCCCGGTATACAAAGATTGTCGCCGTGACCAAGGGCAAGATTGGCAACACAGGCCGCGTGCTCAAGGCCGAGGAACTCGTGTTGGCCTTCGATCTGGATGCCCGGCGTTGGTTGGCCTTGCGTGTCTACCAGGGCACCAAGAAGCTGAGCCTGGCTTTGCCGGAGATCGTCGCCGAACTCCGCCGCCATCGTGGCCCGGGCAAAGGTCCCTTGCGCTTCTTCTTTGACAAGGGAGATTTCTATAGAAATGTCAAGAGGGAATTAGCCCAAGTTCAGTAGCGACGAACAGGCGCAAAGGGGCACCCATCCGACAGTCAGTTCTCCGCTCTGTTATGTCAACTTGGAAGCTTATTGAGCAGAGATGAAACTGAGCGTCAGCTCTTTGACAAACCTAGATTGTGTGGGCGTTTCCTAGCGTGAGTTTTGTGCAACCAGAGGCAAGGTCGTCTCCAAAGTCGAAAAAGTGAACTTTTCCGAGACGCGTGATCTGACGAAAAACTCACTACTTGCTAGCTAGTGGCCTACTCTCGACACTTGCGGAAACGCCATCGCTGCCGTGCTTCGTCTCATATCCGTATCTGCCGAGACGGAGCGGGCTGGGGCATGCTTGTGCGGCCTGCCGTGCCGTAGTTGGGCGCGCAGGGTGACATATTCGCCCGACTGTCCACCGAGGACGGAGCCCCAAAAGTCGATGTTTGAACTTTGACGACGGTATCCTGCTGTGTTGCACATCATCTATGCTAGAACGCCTTGTCGATGTCGAAGTGCGAGCCGTCGCGCACCATAGCAAAGGCAATACGCACGAGCTTGGCGGCGACGACACAAACGGCGGCATCATAGGAACGTTTGTGCTGATTGCGCTGCTTCAGGTAGAGCCGTCGGCCTTGGGGCATAAAACGGCTCCAGTTGCGCCCGACGAGCCACATGATGCGGCGTCCATACTTGGTACCCCGCTTGGTAAGGTGTGTCTGGCCGGTGGGCTTGTTGGCGGATTCGGCGACAGAAGGGTCGAGGCCGAACCAAGCGACGACGCTGTCCACGGTGGAAAACCAGCTGGGCAAGCCCAACTCGCCGAGATAGTTGCCGATGATGATCGGGCCAAAGTATTTGATCTCGTCGAGGTGGTGAGTGAACGGA
>JBDHDY010000660.1:0-2752 GCA_039591275.1 Gemmatimonadota bacterium
CAAAGGCGATCTGGGAGGTCGCGATGTTTGCCTTCACGAAATTCAGCCTGGCGCGTCGATTCATGCTGCTCAGTCTGATGATTCTGGTGACTGGTATGCTAGTTATCGGTGCCTGGGTCGGTCAGCAAATTAGAGTCGGCGTGATCAACCGGACCGCGGCCATTACCTCCCTGTACATGGACAGTCTCCTCACTCACCACTTAACCGATCTGTCCAGCAGTGAGTCGTTGGAACAGGAGCACTTGGAGGAACTGGAGCAGCTACTGACAGAAGCACCCTTTGCTCAGCAGATTGTGTCCTTCAAGCTCTGGTCACCTGATGGTCGGGTCCTATATAGTCCCAATTCCGAACTCATAGGCCAGCAATTCCTAAATGATGACCTGCAGCATGCTCTAGATGGAGAGGTGCTTTCGACCATCAGCGCTCTCCAGGAACCTGAGAATAGCTATGAGCGTGAAAACTGGGACAGGCTGATCGAGACTTACGCCCCCATTTGGGGAGAGGGAGGGAAAGAGGTCATCGCAGTCGCTGAATTCTACCAGACGCCGGAGGCCCTCGAAGCAGAGATCCGAGCAGCGCAGCTCAGAAGCTGGTTAGTTGTTGGGTCGGCCACGCTCGTGATGTATCTCTTGTTGACCGGGATGGTCGGGCAGGCAAGCAATACGATCCTGAGACAACAGGCTGACCTCCGCGAAAATGTCAAACAACTGCGCACCCTCCTGACCCAAAATGAGCAACTCAGTCACCGCGTGCGCCGTGCAGCCGCACGTACAACCGCGCTCAATGAGCAATTCCTGCATAGGATATCAGCCGATTTGCACGACGGTCCGGCGCAGAACATGGCCTTGGCCCTACTGCGGATTGAGGGCTTGACGGAAACCTATCGCAGCATATCAGGGGTATCGACAAACGATGTTGACGTAAGCGAAGATTTTGACACCGTGCAGACTGCTCTTGATTCAGCGCTGGCCGATCTGAGGGTGATTGCAGCAGGCTTGCGCTTGCCAGATATTGGCCAACTTTCTTTGATCAAGACCGTGCAGCGTGTCGTGCATGAGTATGAACAACTGACTAAGCGATCCGTTGTACTGGACGCAAATGATCTGCCCGCCGATGCATCGCTTCCCGTCAAGATCACGCTCTACCGATTGCTTCAGGAGGCTCTGTCGAATGGCTACAAGCATGCCAACGGAGCTGGCCAAACCGTGCGGATCGGCGCGGTAGCGGACGAGCTTCAGGTTGAAGTGACCGACAAGGGGCAGGGATTCGATCCAGAGAAAGTTCCAAGCCAGGGTTCGCTGGGCCTGGTAGGCATGCGGGAGCGCGTAGAAGTGCTGGGCGGACGCTTCGCCATTGTAAGCCAGCCGGAGGACGGCACGAGTGTCAGGGCCAGCCTGCCTCTGGACATTCCTGAGGACTAGATGATGACTGATACGATTCGGGTAGTGGTTGCTGACGATCACCCGCTATTTCGAGATGGGGTCGTTAACTCTCTGGAGACCATCGCAGGATTTTCAGTGGTCGGACAGGCTGAAAGCGGGGAGGAAGCCTTCGAATTGGCGACTGAGATGTTGCCCGATGTGATCTTGCTTGATATCGGGATGCCCGGTGAGGGCGGTATCGTCGCCGCTCGGAGGATAGCTGCAGCATGCCCCGCTACGCACATCGTCATGCTGACTGTGTCAGAGGATCACGACGATTTGATGCAGGCGCTCAAGGCCGGTGCGCGAGGCTACGTTCTCAAAGGTATCTCGGCCAAGGACTTGACGAGCGCGGTCAAGGCGGTAGCAGGTGGCGAAGTGTACATTTCCCCGGCTTTGGCCGGAAGCCTCCTGTTTGAGATGACACATGATGAGCCAATCAGCCTCCTCGATCAGCTAACCGAGCGTGAGAGGGAGATCCTGAAATTGGCCAGTGATGGACTGACAAATCGCGAGATCGGCGAACGTTTGCACTTGGCTGAGAAGACAATAAAACACTATATGACCAATGTCCTGCAGAAGCTTCACGTTCGCAGCCGTGTACAGGCAGCGCTGTTGGCTCAAAAGCATGGGATCAACGTAGATTAGTTCTCGGTGCGAAAGTAGCCCTTGTGTGAGTAAGATTGGGTTTGACAAATCAACCAATCGGTCACACAGAGGGCTGAAACAATGCTACGCGATGCATACGAGATTGACAAGTTCTTCATCAGTATCCAAGAGTTGATGAGTGAGATGGACGCACAACTGGCGCACTACTGGGCGACGACGAGCTGTATCAGATGGTCAGGCGAGATTTAGAACAACGCCACCCACTGACCCGATGGACGGGTCGTCCCTCCACGCCGGTGGAAGTGATCCTGCGAATGCTGGTCGTCAAACACCTGTACGGTCTGAGCTACGAAAAGACCGAGCAGTACGTCAAAGACAGCCTGGTGCTGCGCCACTCAACGGTGAACAAGTGGGCCTTGACGATCAAACCAGAGACCCTGCAAGCGCTCAACGCACGGATAGTAAAGCTGGCGACTGAATTGCGTGTCACGAGCGGTCGCAACCTGCGCACTGATGGGACGGTGGTCGAGACCAACATCCACTATCCGACCGACAGCAGTCTGTTGGTGGACAGCGTCCGGGTGCTCAGCCGGACGCTCAAGCGCGCTCAGCAGGTGCTGGAAGGTGTCAGTGGCCTGGCTAAAGAAACCTTCCGCGACCGGACACGCAGTGCCAAACGGGCCGCCCGGCAGATCGGCAGCACGGCCCGGCAGGGCAGACAG
>JBDHDY010000661.1:0-2563 GCA_039591275.1 Gemmatimonadota bacterium
AAACCGCCCAAGTGCGATCCAGCCCGTTCGCGAATTGTGTTTCTTTACATGAAGCAGCCTGCCCAGCCAAAAGTGTTAGAGGCTCGCATCGATCGAGCCAAGCGGAAGGCAACGGCCGTGGCGCTCACACACATGCGCGGAAGCGGATACGTGGCCGCAGTTTTGAGTGCAGACAAGCCTACTGAGAAACTTCGCAACAAACGGATCGACTTCTACCGGACGGCGACGAACAAGATCTCGCTCGGGTTCACCCATCGCACGACCTACCGGATACCGAAATCTCTGAAGTGGGCGGACTACCAGACGATCAACTTTGTGCAGCAATCCTCGGGACAGTGCTTCCTCGTGGCCATGGCCCAAGGACTGGTCGATCTCTTCAAAGTCACGGTTCCCTCATTGCCCTCGGCATCAGATCGATCGGCGCCCAGCTTGGAGTTCCTGGCTCGGCGCGAGTTTCCACAGGACAAACAGTACGCTGAGTTCAAAGCGGGTGTGGGAATCTACGCACACCGCAACACGCTGAATCTTTACGCTGTTCCCCAGTGGCGGCGAGCCGACGGGGGCCTGGGATTCATGGAATGGGCACCGTGATCCAATTTCTGTTGCCAATGAACCAGAGGAGGGATCTACTCATGTTCCCTTGTCTCGCCAAATCGCGCAACTTGCGGGGCCGCCTGCTCAGCTTGCTGCCGCTTTGTCTGCTGTTGACGCCCCAGCAACTCATGGCTCGCCAAGTTCGGGTCCCGCTCGACTTCACGGCCGGCTACGTCTACAACGCCCCCGGCGATCTCGTCCCGTTCCGCGGGGCGGTCACCGGGTCGGTGGGCTTCCGGGTAGTCGAGCGATTGATGCTGGGGCCTGCCGTAGGTTACGTGGTGGCGGGCTCGACGACGGCCTGGGTAGCCGGCGGTCAGCTTGATGTCTGTCTCGCGGGGTGCTTCGCGGACCTCGAGATCGGGATTATGGGAAGGGTCATGCATGATGTTGCCCAGACGCCCATGTTCCCCGTCAGTGCAGGCCTCGTCATTACGGCTACGGCCCTGCGCAGTGGATTCGTAGTCACCCGCGATTTCGACCGAGACGATACCGCCTTAGAACTGATCTTCGGCCTCGAGCTGTTGTCTGTGCCAGAGGTCATCAAGATCTTGTTCCCTGGAGGCGAATAATGCCACGCGCACTTGTCATCAGTGGCGGTGGAGCCAAAGGGGCTTTCGCAGTCGGAGCGCTCAAGCGACTCGCCCGTGATCCGACGAACCTGGAATTTGACGTAGTTGCAGGAACGAGCATCGGCGCGCTCATTACACCGTTCGTAGTCACCAAGGACATCGCCTTGCTTGAAAAGCTCTTTACGAGCCTCAAAACGAAGGACGTGGTACGTCGTCTGGACAGAGTGCTCAAGATCTACAACAACGGCCACGTATATGGCTCCAAGGAGCTCCGCAAACGACTCACCGAGAACCTAACCCTCGAGAAAGCTGACCTCATCATCAATAGCAGCACCACGACATCCTACTATGCAACCGTCTGCCTGCAGACGGGGAGGATCACTCATTTCCACGCAGGGAAGCAGCCCGTGAGCACGCCCAACACTCCGTATGACTCGATTCCCATTACTAACCGTGCTGAGCTCCTTGACGCGATTATGGCTTCCGCCAACATGCCGGCGCTCATGGGACCGATGATCAAACGCGACGACCGCCAGTACGTTGACGGGGGAGTGCGCGCTTACGCGCCCTTTCAGGTCGCATTAGACCAAGGTGCCACTTCACTGTGGGCAGTATTGCACACTGCGCCCCCAGAGGCACGACCGGTCGCAAGCGGATTATTCCGTAATTTGGCCAGCGTGCTGGGACGTACGATCTCACTGCTGACTGAGGATGTGGGTGACAACGACTACGAACTTGCAATGCTCAAGATGGAGGCACAAGGCATCTCCACCAAGAACGTCCTTCGCCCACCGGAGGACATCGAGGATGCATTTGGCATTAAGGCCCTCGAATTCAAACCCGCTAGTATGCGCAAATTGGTCGATCATGGCGAGGAGGTGGCGAGCAACAATGGGTGGTAGGCAACCAGGCTCGTGATGGGTGCTACGCCAACGCCTACTAGAGTTGGCCAATTGCCGAGGGAGGCGACTGTGACCAGATCTCAACTCCGCGCCGTGATGCGGTTCCATTTGAAGAATTTCAACGACGAAGGAGTGGCAATTACTAACGACACCGTACACAGACACCGTACACAGTGAGGTGCTGGCGGAGGACGATGGATTTGGCGCTGCTAATTCCAAGGCTATCTACAAGGCAGCCATCCGTTGGACGTTGAGCAACCAGGAACACGCTGACCGTCGCTGGCCCGCGAACTGGATGGACCTTGCGGTCACCGAACTGGCAAACCGGCTCATATTGGAAGATGAAGAAACTTAGATCTCTGTGGCTGCTGCTCGCGCTGTGGCCATCGCTGGCAGCAGGCCAAACGCCAGTCAATCTCAGCATAGGAGCGCTACGAACCGAGGCTGAACGTGCGGCGGTGCGTTTCGTGGTTGACGTTGCCTCGGCGATCTCCA
>JBDHDY010000662.1:0-2229 GCA_039591275.1 Gemmatimonadota bacterium
CTGACGCAGCAGCCACACACCCCACGGAATCAATACGACCACGGCAGCTCCCAACGTCGCCATCACCTCCCGTGGTTTTCGCCGGACCAAGAGCCCCAAGACAAGCCCAGCCGGTACCACCAGCGCCGCTCGCGCAGCCAATCCTGCCAAACCGGCAAGCAAGCCAGCGGCAACGCTCCATCGCAAGTCTACACTCTTCCGGTCGCCGGCCCATATGGCACCGGCGAACAGCGAGAGGGCGAGGGGGCCCGAGAATCTGCTCCCGGCGAGCGTCAGCGCCGGCACGCTCACGAATGCGAGCAACAGCGTGGTGTAGACTGCGACCGCTGGCACGGGCAATCGCCGTGCATGGGAAGCCACTACCCACGCTGCCGCCCCGAAGATCGCTGCGTCGAGAATCTGAATGAGGGTCAGATTGTCGGGAAACACCGGCCATGCACGCCACAAAACGCTTAGCACGATCGGATAGAGCGGCGCCAGGTCGACCGCGGGGGGATTCCCCGGGAGGTGCGCGTACGCGAGTCCATCCCCACCAGCCATCGCCTTGGCCACAACCAAGTTGCGACCCTCTTCGAGGAACACACCGGCGAAGCCGATTCCGGGTGCCCACATGAGGCCAACAGCAAATACTACGAGCGCAAGTAACTTGGGTCCGTAGTGGGAACCTGAAGGTCCGTTGCTTGTCACGGCGGTCCCTCCGGCGCCCCTGCCCGTCCACGGCTGATGGGCTGCAACACCGGAGGGGCTGTGGGTTGCCCCGGTGGAGGTGCCCACCGCCAAACTTCCCAATCCGGATACCGGTTAAACAACTCGTCGTTGCGTTCGAAGAGGTCCCTGGCAAACACGATGCCTGAGGACAGGCCGACGCTGTTGCGCCAACCCAGATTGCCATAGAGCGTGAAACCTTCTGCTTCGCGCTGGAGTTCTTCAACGCACTCTTCTGGCAGCCGCTCCCGTGGTCTGAGCTTCGCCCCCGACTCGCTGATCTCCTGCAGCACAAGGGGAACCGTGCGGGCCCGCTGCAGCATCGCTTGCAGTCTGCTCGTTGTCGCATCACCGGAAAGTGCAGTCCCCCGGGCCTCAACAAGCAGCTGGTGGAGATCGCAGCTGTCGAGCAAGCGAAACGCCCGCTCGACAACGCCGTGCGGCACGCCGAGTGACCAGAAGCCAGCGACGGTACGACTGACCCAGCTACCTGGCACTATGACGACGGCTTGCCGCACGCCCAAAGCGGCAAGCTCCCTTTCCGGGTGCCGTTTCATCGCGGTCAGTTGATCTCGATACGCCGCCATGCGCTGAGGAAGCAAGCTCGCCAATCCCCATACCAGCGTGGTAAGGGCAGTGGCGACCAACGCGACTCTCAGATTGATGTATGCCGAGGTCTTGCGACGTGCGAGGCTCGCACCCCAACGCCATGCCCGGGCAGTGCCAATGATGAGGAATGGAGTTGCGGCGAAGTAGAAGCGCGGCCCCCGGAAAAAGCCGGAGTGCCAATAGAAGAAGTAGAGGAGCGGGATAGCGATGGCGCCCACGGCAAGGATGAGATCATTCTTGCGGTGGGACTTCGCCGCGATGGCCCAAATGGCAAGCGGCAGCAGTGCGGGAATGGGCCACTCGTACAGATAAACGTGTAACCGGCGGATCGCGACGGTCAGATTACTCAGAGCAACCAGGGGTGTATAGCTGTAACCCCAAGGATCCGCGTGAAAGCCGAGCCGCAGTTCCTCCGCAAAGAACGCCGTATAGCCAAAGGTGGTCGGGCTGCCGAACAGGCGCCAGTTGAAGTAGGCGATCAGGAGCATGACGGGTGAGCCCCCCAAGGCCATCCAACCAAGACCTCGCCACCGTTTCCGGAGCATCGCCCATACCAGCAGCGGAACCGCGGCGGCGGCACCGTCCAACGGCCGCACCGAAGCAGCAGCCGCGAGGGCCAAGCCTGCCAACACGAAGTGCCACGCTGCCGGACGCTTCGGCCTGAACACGGCGGCCCACGCGGCGAGGGCAAGAACCGTTGCTGATACGTGACTCACGTAAGACGCTGACAAGAAGATGACCCATGCAGAGGCAGCCCACAGGAAAGCAGCGACTATACCTGTCCTGGGTCCGTAGAGCCCGCGTGCAACCGCGTAGATCAACACGGTGCCGATCCCACCTAACAATGGATTCACCAGCCATTCGGCGCCGGACAACAAACCGAGCGCAAGAAGCACCGTGTGCCCTGGAGGATAG
>JBDHDY010000663.1:0-2228 GCA_039591275.1 Gemmatimonadota bacterium
TCTGGCTCGAGGGTGACAGAGCGCAGCCGCCTTCGGCGGGGGCCCTCCAGGCCGTTGATGCGCCCGCTCCGCCCCAGACGGATGGTGGCCACCCCGCCCGGGTCGAGCCGGTCTGAGACGCGATACGCTCGGCGTCCGATGATCCACCGCCTGGAGCTCTTATGGTATTCGCCGATGTCCACGGCCCCACGGCTCACCCGACGGTATCCCAGCCGCTGGAGGTGGCCCTCAACCCGTGCCCGGTCGAGGGTCATGCCCGGATAGAGCACGAGTGGGCGGGCGTAGATCCGCGTCGGGGGCTGAAACATCTCGTCGCCGAGCCGGGCCCTCACCAGCGCCTCGGCTGCGATCGCCGCCATCCCGATGGCGGGCGACGCGAGGATCACGCCGAGGGCGATGGTAGTCTTGGATTGGGCACGAACCCACGCGCCGAGACGCATGCCTGGCTCCTGGGATGGGGTGGTTACTGTCCCTACGATATTGGACGCATCGGCGTTTCGGATTGTTCGAGGGCTGTTCGCGCTAAATCGATGCCGGATGGGATCTTCGGGGGCAGCGGATCTGGCTGGCCGGGGTGCTTTTGGGCCCTCCTACCGAACCATGACACCTTCATGGTATAGTCCCAGTCGACCAGCCTCGTGCCTCCTCGACTCACCAGGCGAGCCAGGCGCAAAGGCCGCTTGGCATAGCTCATAACAGCCCATTCTGTCTGCCCTATGTACTGTCCGAGATGTGGAAACACGCTGCCGCCTGACGTCACTACCTGCCCCAGCTGCAGGTACAGGCTTTCCTCGTTCCACCACAGGATCACACCATCAGACAGTCAACCCACCCTCAAGCGGACAGCCACCTCCGGGGAGAAACAGTTTGAGAGCTTGTACGGTCGGTTGGGCGGGAAGGTTCTCGTGGAACGCGCCGTGGAACTGATGTACCAAAAGGTGCTATCCGACAAACGGGTGAGCCACTTCTTCACCCACATCGACATGGAGCGACAGCGCAGAACGCAGGCTCTGTTCCTGATGTACGCGTTCGGTGGGCCCGTCGCTTACGACGGCAGAGATCTGAGGGACGTGCACAAGCACATGGGCGTCAAGGAGAAACATTTCCAGGCGGTCATGCAGCATCTGGAGAGCGCACTTCAGGAACTGGCTGTCCCTGGTGCTCTCATTCAGGAGGTCCTGGAGATCGCGGCCAGCACGCATGATGACGTGCTGGGTCTGTGAGCCGCCCGCCGGCCCCTACCGCACATGCAGGTAGATCAGCTCGCCTCCCTCTCTGTGCGACGGCAAGCGCCACGTGCCCGTCACCCGGCCCCTGGTAAATTGCGCCTGTGAAAAGCTCGCTCGACCCTCGCGCATGAAATCGGGGCTCCTAGCGCCGCCCGCGAGCATCCAGTGAGTCCTCACGAAACCACCAAGCGGGGTCCGAGCCGGTCCAATCCCTCGTGTCATATACGAGCCGACGAAGCCGGAGACGTTTCCGGCACGGTCGAGCATTAGCACTATGTGTTCCCTGCGAGTGCTGGACTTCTGATACTGGTACATCCGGGCGGTGGAGCGGACTCCCGCGTGGCTGACGCCGTGCACCTGGCTGCGCTCGAGCAGGAGTTGCTCGGTCAAGTGCTTGTCGAGCCTGTCGAATTTCCCGAGCGGATGGTCCGGTCCCATCCCGTACGGGCTGTTGGCGGCCCGCAGATACCATCCGTATCCGACCAGTATCAGGATGAAGAGCACCGCCATTTTAATGGCGCTTTTCATGCGACCCCCTGGCTGCCGATCTTCGCTTGGCGTGGCCCGGTAACGCTCTGGGCCGGCACCACTGATGCCGCCCCAAGGCCTGAACTGCAGCGACACGGCTCACAGTTGAGGGACCGGCCCCCACCGGCCTGCTCGCCAATCCCGAGTTTGTGACTTATAATTGCGCAGGTTTTCCGGTCTACGATTTCCTACCCTGAAGCAGGTCCTGAGCAGAGGGGAGACGGCATAACATGGAATTCTTGCGCCGCGCAACGAATCCGTGGGGACAGGACGTTCTTGTCGGGATCGCGTGGGACCTCATGTGGGCCGCGGTGATCGCCGGTATTGGCCTGCTGCTGACGATTGTGTATCACATCATCCACGCGACAATCCGGCAGGACCTCTGGTCGATGTGGATCGATCGGCAGGAGATCAAAGAGAGTACAGAAAACGTCAAGCGATTCTTCGGACGCTCGAGTGCCTCAAATCCGA
>JBDHDY010000664.1:0-2904 GCA_039591275.1 Gemmatimonadota bacterium
CAGCGCCCGCGGGACCTGGCCTCTAGACAACCCGATACTTCGTGGGCACTCAGCTGGCCTTCGCATTCCCTGTGACGGAGTTCGCATAATGCCACGGGGACACGCGAAGAGACCCACGGGAGAGCAAAATGATATTCCAAACCGACCTTCTGGCCGGACAGGTAGCCGTGGTTACGGGTGGCGGCACGGGCATTGGCTTCGGCATCGCCAGCGAACTCGCCCGATGCGGAGCCAACGTGGTGATCGCTAGTAGAAGCATGGAACACCTCGAGCCATCGAGGACCAAGCTTGAAGATATGGGCGTCCGTGCGGCCGCCGTGGAGGTCAACGTCAGAGACCCCGAGTCTTTTCGGGCACTCGTCGAGCACACGGTGACGGATTTTGGCCGTATCGACCTCCTCGTCAACAATGCTGCCGGGAACTTTTATGCGCCGTCGGCGGCTTTAACCCCAAACGGCTGGAGAGCGGTAGTCGAGACGGACCTTTACGGAACCTTCTTCGGTTGCCAGGCGGTGTATCCGGTGATGGAGCGACAAGGGGGGGGCCGGATTGTCTCCGTCTCTATGACACTTCATTATCGCGGGTGGCCGCTGATGGCCCATGCAACAGCCGCAAAGGCCGGGGTAGACGCGTTGACCAGAACGTTGGCCGTAGAGTGGGCCCCCCAGAACATCACCGTCAACGCCATTGCGCCGGGCCCGATCCTGACCGAAGGCGCGCACAAGGCGTTTGTTGCGCCGGATGGGTCAGAGGATCGAACCACAGGTATCGATGAGCAGCTCCTGAAGCATATTCCGCTCGGCCGCCTCGGAACACCGGCAGACATTGGCTATATGGTGGCATATCTCGGAAGCACAGCAGGCTCCTGGATCACGGGCGCTATTTTCGTGGTGGACGGAGGGAGTTGGCTGTCGAAGATGTAGCTCCCGTCGTTGACGCAACACTTGGAGCACGGTCACGTGGGTACAGTCACAAGCTCCAGTTCACAACAGATAATGGTCTCCAACAAAGCGGCATTATAACCAGTGGGAACTACTGTCTTAGCATTCATTCTCCTCCACATCGCTGCGTCATTATTGCTTGCAGCGTTCGGACTCCACCGCCTTGCCTTTGCCGTATGGTATCGTCGTTCGGTTCGACCGAACCTAGTTACAAGATCCCGCACACGGCGCACCGCGTGGCCGACGGTTACCGT
This sequence comes from Gemmatimonadota bacterium, assembly GCA_039591275.1. Classification (GTDB taxonomy): domain Bacteria; phylum Gemmatimonadota; class Gemmatimonadetes; order Gemmatimonadales; family GWC2-71-9; genus JBDHDY01. The sequence goes on from JBDHDY010000664.1 coordinate 1,196, forward strand.
TCAGCTCCCGCTTTACAATGAGCGCTACGTGGCCGCGCGGGCGCTCTCTGCGGTCGCGAACCTCGATTACCCCAGTTCGCGTCTGGAGATTCAAGTTCTCGACGACTCAGATGATGAGACGAGCGAGCGCGTCGCAAGCGTCGTTGCGAAGCTGCGCGCTGACGGCGTGCGGATTCATCACTTGCAACGCACTGATCGGGTGGGTTTCAAGGCGGGTGCCTTGGCCGCAGGCCTTGCGAAGGCGAAGGGAGAGCTAATCGCACTCTTCGACGCCGATTTCGTACCGCGTCCGGATTTTCTGAAGAAGGTGGTGACAGATTTCGATGATCCGGCAGTGGGTATGGTGCAGGCGCGCTGGGGACATCTCAACGAAAACCACTCGCTGCTCACCCGAGCACAGGCACTGCAGCTCGACGCGCACTTCACCGTGGAGCACGGAGTGCGGGCTGCGAGGGGCTACTTCTTCAATTTCAATGGGACCGCCGGCGTCTGGCGTCGCAGAGCCATCGAGGATGCCGGCGGCTGGTTGGCGGATACTCTCACGGAAGACCTCGATCTCTCATACCGAGCCCAGCTTTGTGGGTGGCGCTTCGCCTACCGCGACGATGTCGAGGTTCCCGCGGAGCTGCCGGTCGAAATGGCTGCATACCGGCTGCAGCAGCAGCGTTGGGCGCAGGGTGGCGCCCAAACAGCTCGCAAACTGTTGCCGAGCATTTTGGGAGCATCCTTGCCCGGCGGGGTGAAGCGAGAGGCAGCTTGGCATTTACTCATCCACTTCGCTTACCCACTTCTCGTCGTCGTCACGCTTGCCGGTCTTGCCGTGGGACTGCTGGCCGAAAATCTGGCTGTCCGCTGGGTGCTCGCGGTGGACGGGGCTTTGCTGACGGTCGCGATGGGGTCACTGAGCTATTTCTACGGAGTCACGGCGCAAGCACGAGGGGGCCCGGCCTGGTGGAAGCGTGTCGCGCTCGTACCGGTGATCATGGCCTTGGGCGCCGGCATTTCCCTTAGCCAGACGGTTGCGGTGACAAAGGTGACAAAAGGACTGAGCGGCCACCGGACGCCGTTTCAACGGACGCCGAAGTACCGCCTTGCCGGAGGAATGGATCGCTCGTGGCGCAACGCCGCATACCGGATTCGACGGAGTACCTCCGCGCTTTTGGAATGTCTGACGGGAATTGCATTTCTCGCCGCGGGTGCGTTCGAGATGCTGCGACACGACGTCGTGCCAAGTGGACTTGTAGTGCTGTTTGGCGTCGGGTTTCTCTTCGTGGGAACGATGTCGCTGTTACAGGGCCGGCTCCCCTTTTCTAGGCGGACGTGATTCAGGAGCGACCCCGCCCGGCGTTCTCAGGAGCGACCCCGCCCGGCGTTCGGTGCCCATGACCGGCGTCGTGGCTGCCAAAACAGACCGCACGCACGAGCTGCAGACTAACATCACAAAGGGTCGCCTGGCTTGGTGAGGGCCGCTGAACTATTATGCTGCTCAACGGCCTCTGCATCGCCGACATCATTCCTTCAGAAGGACCCGCCACATGAATGACCTGCTCACGAAGCTCGAGCCCTTTTCCCGCAACGCGATGCGCATCGTCGTTGCCTTCCTGTGGTGGTCGCATGGGGCGCAGAAGCTCATGGGGTGGTTCGGAGGGTTCGGGCAGGACGGTGGGACCGCCGAGCTGTTCACACGATTTGGAGCCGCCGGCGTGATC
>JBDHDY010000665.1:0-2219 GCA_039591275.1 Gemmatimonadota bacterium
CTCTTGTCCCTGCGTGAGTCCGAAGGTTCCTGGGAACATGGCGTTACGCCGGGCTTCCGATGCTGTCCGCTACGACGTCAGCCGCTGAGATGGCTCCGGCGCTGACCATGAGGTCGATCGCGCCCACTCCCCCGGGAGTCAACGCGTAATCCTCGCCGATGTCTGCGGTGTTGATCCCGAGGCGCCACCAATGGATGAGGTTCGCGCTGGAAACGTAGTTGCCTGAGTTCGCGTTCAGATTGAAGTTGTCGACGTCCCCGCCGTTGTAGATGGCGGTGGATTCTGCTTCAGAGAGCCGAGAGGACCAGAGAGCTACCATCTGGATATTGCCAGCGATCAGGGAGCCGCTGGGGTTGGTGCCCTCGGAGCCCACTGCGACGACGCAGCCAGTGTCTGTGCGGTGGTTAGCGCTGGTATAGGTCTCAGAGTCCGGCGTAGAGGCCGCGGCACCGTTCAGGTACATCGCGACGTTTCGAGAGGCGCCGGACTCGCCAGTAATAATCATACAGTACCACGTGCCGGTCGAGAGGAGGTTATGGTACTGTACGTTGGCGTACTGCTGCTCAGCGCTGTCGTAGCCCCAGATGGTGATTGGGTCGTTGGCTGCGTTGCCGCGGACGCTGACACCAAGTCGGTTGGTACTGTCGACACTGCTATCCTGGCGAATGGAAATGAGTCCTTGACGAGCGGTGAGGTTGTCGAGCTTGAAGACGACCATCATCGTCCAAGCGGACGTGAAGCCGACCGCACCGTCGGAGGCTGGCCCCTTCAGGTACTCCGTCGAGCCGTCGAAGTCGACAGACACGGCGTCCTCGGCGAAGGAAATCGGCCGGTCGCTCCAGGCTGGGTTCGTCAGCGCTAGAAACTTTGTGAACTCCATTAGTTCGGAGCTTCTTCTACGCGATCGTCTTCGGCCGTAATGTTCACCGCGTTCGCCATCAGATCGAATTGCGGGGTCGCCACTCCGTAGTCCGCTCCCATGTCATCCGGGTCGTAGCCGATCCGCCACCAATGCTGAAGTGTGGCGGAGCTGACGTAGTTGCCGAAGTCATCGCCAATCTCCGCTCCCGCTCCGTTGCCGCCGTTGTAGATGGAGGTCACTTCAGCCGCCGACAGTACGTTAGACCAGATAGCAAGCGAGTGGGCGTACATGCTGGACGGCTGGCTTCCGGTGACCGCGCTGCCGAAAGCGACGCTCCGGGTAGTGTCAAGCCGAGTGCCAGTGCTGTCGACGTTGCGGGTATCTTCGACTTTGAGGCTTCCGTCTTTGTAGAGCACGAGAGGGTCGCCACCAGCTGACCCGTCGAACGTAAAGACGACGTGCAGCCAGGTATTGTTCGCCCACGTGTTGTTGTAGGTGTAATGCTTGATCGTGCCGCCGCCGTTCATGTGAACCTTCACGTCGATCCCGCCGCCGGTTAGGAAGCGGACCTCGATGGCGTTTGATGCGCCACCGTTTTTGATGTGCAGCAGACGGTCATACGCGGCGATGCCGGACGAGAACGGCTTGATCCAGAAACCGATGCTGAACTCGTCGGCGAAGTTCATGACCTTATCGGTGGTGTCTGATAGAACCTCGTTCGTGCCGTTTAGGTCGATGCTCCAGTCGTCGGGGTCGAGCGGAGAGGTCCCCGAGCCGGCCCAGGCTGGATTTGACATTACGAGAAACTTGGTGAAGTCCATGATGGTTAGCTGAAGTCCTGCTGGAACGCTCCGTAGATGTTGCCCCCGCTGTCCACGACGAACGAGAGGATGTCTACCGCGCCGCTGGATGCGGTAATCGTTGGGGCCGCGCCGTTGGGCCACTTGACCGCTGCGGGCCAGCCTGCAACCGTGCGCGTGGTCGAGTCCTGAATGATCTTGATGACACGCGTGCCGGGCTTCGAGGTGTTATTGATCGTGATGGAGGTGATGTTCTCCGTCAACGTGATCTCGAAGTAGTTCGACGCCTCGAAGTCGATGGTGATGGAGCCGGCCGAGCTGGAAGGCGTGCTCTCGGTGGAGCCCTGCGCCTTTGTCCACTCGGCTGTGACGGCGAGCTGGCCCATCGCTGCGGCTTCTACACCGTCCACCGTGTCGGCGTCGCCAGCGTTGGGGACGTTGCCTACGTGGATGTTCGTGGCGCCCTGATCGGAGGTCCAGTCGATGTGTTCCGCAGCCACGAAGTTCGTGAGCGCGTCGTGGTCGATCGCCGCCTCGTGCGCGGTGACGACCGCCTC
>JBDHDY010000666.1:0-2219 GCA_039591275.1 Gemmatimonadota bacterium
GCGCGAATTGCCGGCGCGGGACTTTTCGACTCGAAAACGGCGCGCCGGCCAGTGACGCAGGCCCTTTGCCCACTCAACGGCCTTCGCTTGGGACCACTGTGACTCTTCCATTGCGCGTGCATGCGTTCTGCTCACGGTCTTTCTCCTGCGGTTCGTTGGTATCGGTACGGATCTTCTTCGTGTCGGGCTTTGTCGGCCTCGAGCAGCTTGCCGAGATCGAAGTGATTCCACTGGTCGACGTCGAGCACACCCGACAGCGCCATCATTCCCGACAAGAGTTCGGTCCAGCGAAGGAAGTCGGCCAGGTGTGGGGGCGCCCAGGGTTGCGGTTTGGGCGCCCAGGGCGCGCAACTGCACGCGGCGAGCGACCCACGGCAGCGAAAGCAGAGCGCGATGGGCACTATCTGTGCTCCCCTTCGAGGTTGATGATGGTGGTCGCCCGGTCCAGGTCGACGGGATAGGCCGTTTTGGGCGTGTTTTCAGGCATGTTCAGCGTCCTCCAGGGCGTGTGTTAAGAAACGGGGGTAGAAAAGCGGTGTGTAACTATGCGTAATTACTACGTAAAGAGGGAAAGTCATTACGAAAAACATATTTCGTAATACGGGCGCGAGGTCGACACGCTAGTTGGTGTCGTACGCAGCAGCAGCCTTCTCGGCCTCTGCCCGTGAGTCGAAGGGGCCGAGGAGGGGCGCAATGCCCTGCTCTGCGCAGACAGCGCGCACATCGTCGTCTGCCCCTTCCTGCACGGTGTAGCACGACCACTCGCCGGCCTTTGCCTGGCTCTCGTCCCGGAACAGCCAGAACTTCATGTTGGGCACCGTGTTGGGTTTGCTTGGATCGGGTGTGTCTCTCATTGGTTTCTGCTCCAGGGTGTAGGCTGCTTCGTCGCTACTCATGGTCGTTGCTCCTTGATGCGCTGGCACTCCATGCCGACGCAGTCGCGCCCGCAGTGGCGGACGCTGCGCTTTAGGGCCGGGCAGTAGATGCCGACACTGTGGTCGCTCGCGTCCATCTCGACGACGACGTCGCAGACCAGGCCCTCGGCGACGGCGATCTGGCCCAGGGCCTCCATGACGTCTAGAAGGTCGGCGCGCTCGATCGTCACCTTGTTGTCGCCCTGGTCGAGCACCGCGTTGCGGTTGCGGTGCTCGAGGTAGAGGTCGTTGCCGGCGATCCGTCGTCGCGTCACCTGGCCTCCTCCAACGCATCCGCCGCCAGTTCGAGCAGCTCGGCGGTCTTGGGGTCGACGTACTGCATCCACTTGGTGCGAGCGCGCCGTCGCAGCTTCGCGATCAATTCGGCCATCAGCCTTCCTCCGTCTCTGCGGGCCTACGCCGCCACTCCCCGCAGAAGTCGCGCACCGACACTTCGGGCCACACGGCCTGCGGAAACCGCTCCGGGCCGGGCGTAGGGGCGTTCTTCCTGCACTCACCCCGCGAAGGGGCACCTCGAAGGCTGTGGTGCCCATGAAAGTAGGTGCAGTTTTCGCACTCCTTGGTGACCTCGGTGTACGGCGGGCGTGGCATTAGCCCACCAGTTCCAGCATCGGCGGGTCAACCGTCTTCGCTTCAGCGTCGACCACCTTGGCCCGAAGAGGACCCTTCGGCTCGTCGAACTGGGCGATGACCAGGGTGTCGAGGTGGGCGCGCACGCGCTCGAGGATGGCGGCGACCTCGAACTCGACCCGAGCCAGCGTCTCCGGGTCCTTTGCCGAGTCATGGCAACTGATCACGGCGTAGGTCGGGTAGATTCCCTTGCCGCCAGTTTTGCGAGCCACAAACTTGGGGCCGTCCCAGCCGCCGCTGACGCGCGGCAGTCGGTACGCGGAGCCGCGAACCTGGGCGTACTTGGCGTAGGTTGCAACGGAGAACACCGCAAAGTCGCCAGGCTTCATCTTGCGCCAGAGCTTCGCGATGCCGTCTTTGATGTCGAGGATCTTCATGGTTTCAACTCCACTGTTTCGTGATGAAGGATTCGCCGCGCCCTATCCATTTGGCGCGCGACGTCGGGGAACATTTGCGGGGCGGCTCCGTACTTGGCGATACGGTCGACCGTGAAGGCGTAGGCCCACAGCTCTGCGCGGATGCGGTCGAAGCCGTCGTTGCCCTCTTCGATGATCGCGGCACGCTCCTCGTAGTGCTCGCGAGCCGCCTTCGCGCGCTTGCCGGTGAGCGCCTCCCAGATTGGCGGGTGCGGGTACCAGGGGGTCGTGCGCGCCA
>JBDHDY010000667.1:0-2211 GCA_039591275.1 Gemmatimonadota bacterium
GAGATCGCAGCGTTGCTGACACGGCGGGATGAGTGGTCGCCGTCGGACGAGGTCACCATCATGATCGACTCCTATCGTGATCGGCGGACGGCGTTCCAGTTCTCCGTCAACGCGGCCGGCGTGAAACGGGATGCATTCCTCTTCAACGACAATAGCGAAGACAGTCGTTGGGACGCGGTGTGGGACGTGGGTACGTCGGTGGATGCGAAGGGGTGGACGGCCGAGTTTCGCATTCCCTACAGTCAGCTTCGTTTCGCCCCGGCGGATGTCCAGACGTGGGGCTTCAACGTGCTGCGCCGCATCAACCGTCTCAACGAGGAGCAATACTGGCGGCTGTTGCCGAAGAGCGCTTCGGGACGCGTATCGCTGTTCGGCGATCTCACGGGGATCGAGGGCATTGTCCCGCCGCGACGACTCGAAATATTGCCGTACACCGTCGCGCGGACCGAAATGCGGGCGGCGGAAGAAGGGAATCCGTTTCGCACTGGTTCCGATCAAGTGGCAACCATGGGTGCCGACATCAAGTTCGGTCTAACATCCGCTCTCACGCTCACGGCCACCATCAATCCCGACTTCGGGCAGGTAGAGGCCGATCCTGCGGTGGTGAACCTCTCGGCGTTCGAGACCTTTTTCCCTGAGCGGCGGCCGTTTTTCAACGAGGGGCTCGACATATTCAGATTCGGACTCGGCGGAGATGGGTCACGGGAGGGACTGTTCTACACCCGCCGGATCGGCAGGTCGCCGCAGGGTTCCCCCGATGACCGTGGCGGCTTCGCTGAGGACATAGCTCAGACCACTATCATCGCGGCGACCAAGCTCTCCGGGAAGACACAGGATGGTTGGACAGTTGGCTTGACGGGCGCGTTGACGGACGAGGAAGGCGCGTCGGTGGTGGATTCCCTGGGCAACTTCCATTCCGATCCCGTTGAGCCGCGCAGTGGTTATGTGGTTGGTCGCCTAGCCAAGGATTTACGTGGTGGACAGACAGTCATTGGTGTGTTCGGGACGACAGTGCAGCGCAATCTTCCGGATAGCCTGAATTTTCTGCATTCGGCTGCGTACACCGGTGGTATCGATTGGACGCACCGCTTTCGCAACGACACTTATAGCTTCAATGGTCGTCTCGTCGGGAGTCACGTCCGCGGCTCGGAGGAAGCTCTCGAGGAAACACAGGAATCTTCCGCCAGGTATTTCCAACGGCCGGACAATGATCGAGTGGAATTCGACCCCACCCGCACGTCGCTTTCGGGGTACGGGGTCGCCATGAGCTTCGCCAAACGTGGCGGCGGCAACTGGCGCTGGTCGACTGGATTTGATACTCGCTCCCCAGGCCTCGAAGTGAACGACATCGGGTTCCAGCGGGAGGCCGACCGTGCCTTCCAGTGGGTGTGGGTGAACCGGCGGTGGCTCGAGCCGGGTAAGATCTTTCGCCGGTTCAACGCGAACTTCAATGAGTGGTCGTTTTGGACCCAGGGAATGGAAAGACGTAACGCCGGCGCGAATCTCAACGCCAACTTCACGTTGCTGAATTATTGGTCCGGCTGGTTTGGGGCTGGCTATGCCATCGGCGGTCTCGAAACCACACAACTGCGCGGCGGTCCCGCGATCAAGAGGCCCGGAGGGACGGATGCATGGTTCGGCATCGAGAGTGACGAGCGCAAGAGCCTCAGTGCCGGGGTCAACGGGTGGTTCTACGTCGAGAATGAGACTGACAGTTGGGCGGCCGGCGTGGGCACCAACGTGTCGTGGCGGCCGGCGGCAAACGTGGATTTCCGCGCGTCGCCGCACCTCAACAGGGAAGTGGACGAGTGGCAGTACCTCCAGACGGAGGAGATCAACGCCGCCGACGAATACATTTTCGGCGAGCTTCATCAGACGACTCTGTCGATGACGCTGCGAGGCAACGTCACGTTCAGCCCAACCCTGTCGCTTCAGCTCTATGCCGAGCCCTTCGTGTCGACTGGATGGTACGAGGGATTCAAGCGGGTGGCAGCTCCAAGGGCCGAGCCGTTCCTCTCGCAGTTCGAGAAGTTTGAAGGCGATCAGGTCATCGACAACGACGGGGAGATCTCTCTCGACTTCGATGCGGACGGAACCGCCGAAGTCGAACTGGACAACCCGGATTTCACCTTCCTGTCGTTCCGATCCAATCTGGTGCTGCGTTGGGAGTACAATCTCGGCTCCACGATCTTCCTCGTATGGCAGCATGGC
>JBDHDY010000668.1:0-2208 GCA_039591275.1 Gemmatimonadota bacterium
CGGCGGCAGTGTTACGAAGATGGCAGCGAGCGTAAGCACCACGCCGAGTCCCGCAGCAACCCCGAACTCGAAGACGCCCTCGGTCTCTGCAACCATCAGAGTGAAGAACGCGAGCGCTGTCGTCACACCGCCCATGGTGACCGCCGCGCCGGTTCCGCCAATCATCACAGCCACGGCATCTTCGAGCGACGCTTCGTGTTTCGTCTCTTCCAGGAACCGCGAGATGAGATGAATCGAGAAGTCGATGCCGAGTCCCAGGAGGACCAGCATCATCATGGCGGTGAACAGGTTGACGCCTCCAAACAGGAGCATGAGCGCGCCCATCGTCCACAGGATACCGACGACGAGCGGTGCCAATGCCAGGAGCGGCATCACCCAACCGCGAAGTGTCCGCGACAGCAGGAGGTAGATCAACACCAACGCGATCAGGGAAAGCACGATGGTATAGGTGCCGACACTGTTCATCTCGTCCTGGCTGATTTTTCCGATGCCGGTGGTGCTGGCGTACACACCTGGGTGGTTAGCACCGACCTCGTTCATCACCGCTTCCACCTCTTCCACCGCCTGGAGGGTGACGTCGATGTCGGTGATGGGTGCGTTGGGCGTTGTGGCGATGAGGAGCATGTTGCGATCGAGGGAAAGCATCCACGGCTCGCCGATGGTCAGGGCGTCCACCGCCTCGATCATGTGTTGCGCTCCATCTTCCACTGTCACACCAACCGCCAGCAACTCGAGGGCGCGAGTCAATCCCAGCACGTTGCGGGCAATCTCCACCTCGTCCCGCCGCATGTTGGACTCGCTGTCCACGTACTCGCGTTCGTAGTCGTCGTTGATGCCGCGGAGAGTCCCGGTCAGCGTGTAGTCTTCGAAAGTCCGGAGTGCACGGTCGAAGTGCTCAGGCTTCAAAAGCACAAAACCGTGGTCGCGCATGAACTCGACGGGCAGCTTGCCCCACACGTTGTGGAGGCTCTCGATCTGTTCGAGCCGCGGCACGAGTTCCTCCGCCATAGAGACGATGGCGTCCCGCTCGCCTTCCAGCGCTACTACAACTGACGCTTCACCGAAGCGGTCTTGAATGTCGCGGTAGTTTCGAACGATGGGGTCGTCGGCGGGAAGCAGGTCAGTCCAGTTCATCCGCATCTGGAGCCGCCCCGCCAACCCCAGGCATACAACGGTGATCACGCCAACGGCCGTGAGCGTCCAGCGGGGTTTGTCTATCGCAAGCCGCGTGAGGAATTTGACCATCCGATTGTGTTCCCGCGGCATCATCCATCCCCCTATTTGTTTAGTGAGCCACAGATTAGCGCAGATGAACGCGTGAGTCTCCCCACCCCACCCCAACGCGATATCTGATGTTCTCGACCACAAAGACTGCTTCGGTGTTCATCTGTGTCTATCTGCGTTCATCTGTGGCTAGTAAACCCACGCGACTTTCATCTTTTCGGTTCGACGCTCCCTGCTCCAGGACATTCAGCCACAGATATACGCAGATGAACGCGAGGATTTCCCCGCCCCACCCCAGGCGCGATGTCCGAAGTGTTCGACCACAAATGCTCGTTCGGTGCCCATCTGTATTTATCTGCGTTCATCTGTGGCTAAATGAACCCTCCGCAGCCGCTACTTCTTCCGAAAGTCATTTTGGTCCCCACGAGCGGCCTCCACCGCCCCAAGCCCTCGCACGATGAATTGTTTGGTCTCCTCGGCGAGCGCAGGATCCTCCAACGGCCCCGGAGCGTTCATCACCTTCGGCATCAGGAGGTAAACGGTGTCGAGAAGGCCGAAGACCACCCACAGAGCGGCGCGCGGGTCGAGCGGCCGGAACTGCCCAGCGGCAACACCGTCTCTCAAGATCCCGTCCAGCGTGCCACCCATCTGACTCACGCGGATCTCTTCGGTCTTCTCACCGAAGGAACGCATGAGTTCCAGGTCTTCCACCAGGACCGCTAAGAAAGGGTGTTCCCGCACCATACGTGCGTAGAAGTCGAGGAACCCGTGGAGGCGATCGAGGGGCGACATGCCGGCTGAGAGCGTCGCCTCCCATGCAACGGCCATCCCGTTGCAGACCGCCTCCACGAGCTGCATCAAGAGATCTTCTTTGTCCTTGAAGAGATCGTAGAACGTCCGCTTGCTGACGCCGGCTGCGCGGCAGACCTCCTCAACTGTGGTCTTGCGGAAGCCGAACCGCTGGAACAGGGGCTCAGCTGCCTC
>JBDHDY010000669.1:0-2463 GCA_039591275.1 Gemmatimonadota bacterium
CCCCGCAACAACGGACGCCGTCGGACGCTGCACACTGTAGCGAGCGAGGAGCCCGGCGGCCATGCGTTCGGCATTGGCGAGAATGGTGAGCGCGGTGTTGACCGCCAAAGATGATGGGATGGCAGCACCGTCACTTACATACATTCCCGGATATCCAAACACTTCCCCCAAGCTATTACACACTCCGAAACCTTTCGATTCCGCCATTCGGCACGATCCCACTTGGTGGGCCGTTGAGAAGTGGATGCCATCGTAGGGGCTCCCTTCTCCATCGACGAATTCCGCATCCACCAGAGCGCATCCATTTCGCAGCATAATCGAGTGAAGTAATGCTTTGGTGTCGCGGTAGTAGCGTCGCAGTCGCGCCGGCGGTATTGCCGTAGGAGCTCGACGTGCGGCTCACCCCAAAAAGACGGCTCCCGCTCGTCACCGGCCAGGCGAAGCCTCGCGGCCGCAATCGCCTGCAGCGGAAGTGGCTTGGCGGCGGAGATCGTAATTCCGCGCGATTCGAGAAACTCGTAGCTCATCATCCCAGGGTGGGAACGTCCGACGAACAGGTCACCATCCGGGAATGCTTCCGGTAGCATGCCGGCGGTTTTGACGGCGCCGTTGAACGCGATATTTCGCCCCACCTGATCACTCAAGTGATGCAACTCCGTCCGCGATCCAAGCAGCAGCTTGGCCGTACCTATAGCGCCTCCTGCGAGGATGAGCATCTTCGTTTTGAATTTCGTTGCATCCCGCGCTCCAACTCGCCGTTTGCAGGTAACCATGTAGCGATAAGGCACTTCGCTCATGGCGCCGCCCCCCGACGTGCGCTGAAGCGGGACTACGCGCGTTGCCTCGAGATCCGTCTCGATCTTAGCGCCGGCGTCGACCGCCTGGGGCAAGTAGTTGAGCAGTAGTGACTGTTTCGCCCCGTAGATACATCCTGTCACGCAGAACCCACACGCCATGCAACCCTGCACGCCATACCGCACCCGTTCACAGCTATACCCCAAGTTCCGCATCATCTTGGAGAAGATGAGTCCGGTCTTCGGCACGTGCTCAGGAGCGATCTGCTCCACGCGAAGCATCTGCTCCGCGAGATCGTAATAGGGATCGAGCGCCTGCCTGCTCAAACCCATCGGCCACAGGCGTCGTCCTGCGTCGTCGGTCTGCTCGAAGACGGGTGACGGCGCTCGGAGAGTCACCATTTCATAAAAACCCGATCCACCACCCAACCCTTCGGCGTACGTGACACTCAGGTTGTCTCCCTCCATCCCCTTCAGGTACTCGAGGACGTACTTGGGATCCTGCGTCTGTTTGAAATCCCTGTGCGGATCGATGTGGGGTCCTTTCTCCACCATCGTGACCCTGAACCCAGCCTTAGCGAGTCTGAGTGCTGGCGCAGCTGCGCCAAAGCCCGTGCCAATGATCAAAACGTCAGTTTCAACGATTCTCATGGTGACACCCTTGACTAAGCAGGATTACCATCGGAGGTGATCGCCCGCGCGAGATACCGACCAGGCGCGTCAAACGAAACGCCTGACGGCAGACGGTCACGATAGTTGCCTTCGAAGTCGATTAGCGGACAACCTCGGTCATCGTCGTAGATCCCGGCGTAGCATGAGATCTGGGCCATGAAAACAGCCCCTGTGTAAAGGCGCCGCGTCACGCCCCCGTGAGCGAGGCCGGCCCGAATAATCTCGGTCCGTTGGGCAACGGTGAGGCGTTCAAAAGCCACCGAGCCGTATTGCTCCAGCCCACGTTGGCAAAGGTCGGAGACGAAGAAGTTCCGGTACTTGGCGAACGGGTAGTATCGATCGAAATAGATCCGAACCAGGTCGTCATCGTCTTCGGGCATGCCCGGAACCACGGACACGACGAAGGCTCTTAACACGCGTTCGACGCGCTCGGGCTGTTGGTCGAACTCTTCTGGATAGAGACGGAAGGCGATCCGAAGCGGGGTACACGCCCATCCCAACCCTGCCGTCACCACCGCGAGCCTGCCCAGCGCCTCTCGGCGCGACATCCTTGTTTGCTTTCGACCCTGTTGCGGTATTGGGTACATAAGGCCCCCACTTTCCGCACACAGTGTCGCAAAGGGGGCGCAAGAAGACGTCAAACAAAGGGATGAAGCGGAGTTACCGGATCGATGGATTAGCCCTATGGGTGGGAACCAGATGGGGGACTAGTAGGTGGAGGGAGGGGTTGCAGCGGAATCGTTCTAAATCGTTCTCTCCTGTGTCATGGTGAGTTGATATTCTCCCCGGCGTCGCAGGCTAGCTCGTCCAGTCTCCGCTGCGCCGAATCCGCGCGCGCACTGTAAACGCCGTCGCCCTGTCCCCACATGCGCGCCACCGCGGCGTTCGTTGCGCATGCCTCCCAGCCCGTTTCGCCCATCTGGTCAAGCAGCCGAGCTCGCCGCCAGCGGGCCACCGTGCCAAATGCCCAGTCCACCTCGTGGACGGTTGGCGCTCC
>JBDHDY010000670.1:0-2192 GCA_039591275.1 Gemmatimonadota bacterium
CTAAGCCCCCCGCGGTTTCCTCCCCTGAGGCTTGTCCGACGCCTGCCGCCCGAGGCAAAGCGCCGCTGCCACCCCGCCACGGCAGGCGTCCGACAACCCTTAACAGGAGCAGACGTTACGGGCAAGGCTGCGGGACTTCCGCTTGTGACCCTGAGCCGACATTGCTGATGCTCGATGTGTCACTAAATTAGAGCCAATGCTGTCAAATCCAGAGCACCCCAAAACAACGGACATCGAGGACGGGGAACCGTGCTGAGCCAGTGCATTTGGCGGAAAGCCAGCCGTTTGGTTACCGTTGGGCTGTTCGGCGTTCTGATGGCCGGCTGCTCGTCGGACTCACACGCCCCCATGAGCACGGTCTCCAACTTTGAAGTAAAGCGTTATCTTGGCGAATGGCATCAGGTGGCCGCAATTCCCGCCTGGTTTCAAAGCGACTGTGTGGCGAACACGGCGGCGGATTACGCATTGGGGGAAGACGGTTTGATCGAGGTCGTGAACTCCTGTGAGACGGCTGACGGAACGCGCAAGAATGCGGAGGCTCGGGGGCGGTTTCTGAACGATCCTTCGGACGGTAGGCTAGAGGTGACCTTCGTCGAGGTGGCGGGTCTTTGGGTGTGGCCAGCGGCCGGCAACTACTGGATCATTGGCCTCGATCCCCAATATCGATGGGCCGTCGTTGGGCAACCGTCTCGTGAGTTCGCCTGGATCTTGGCCCGCTCTCGCACTCTGGACGCACAGACGCTCCGGGACATTCAACACATCTTGGAGAGAGAAGCCTATGACACCTGCGACCTTCTTCTGACAGTACCGAACCAGCAGGGGCGGCTCTGCGATGTGACGAGGTAATAGATCACACATAGCATCCCACGCATCCACCAGCGAGACGCAAAACGACTGTAATGGGGACGTCCATTGCCAAATTTAGGCCCGAAGTTCGACATCGATCCTGCTGCGGTGATCGAGACCGCCGCAGAAAGCATATTGATCACGACCACCGATCTCGATGCTCCCGGTCCTTCAATCGTTTACGTGAACCCGGCTTTCGAGAGGATGACCGGATGGTCTAGGGCAGAGGTGGTCGGTAAATCGCCCAGGATACTGCAGGGTCCGAACACAGATCTTCGGATTTTCAGTGATCTAAGAGAAAAGCTTCGCGCACGCCAAACTTGGGAGGGCCAAACCGTCAACTACAGGAAGGATGGTTCAGAGTTTTGGATGGAGTGGTCTATTGTGCCGCTGAAGAATGAACGCGGTGAGGTCTATCAGTATGTTGCAATCCAACGCGATGTTTCGCCTCGTATAGAGGCCGAGCGGCGCCTTCAAGAGTCTCAGGCCGCTGAACGCGCCGCCGAACGGGCGCGGGCCAATCTGGCGCGGTATTTTTCGCCGAAACTTGTCGAGACCTTGGCCACGAAGGATCAACCGCTTGGTGCGGTACGGCGGCAAAACTTGGCGGTGCTTTTCGCCGATGTCGTCGGCTTTACACGGCTTTCGGAAACCCTTGAGCCAGGGCAGGTGATGGAGATCTTGCGGGATATTCATAGTTGGATGGAGAAGGCGATTTTCAAGCACGATGGCTCGATAGAAGACTACATTGGCGATGCGGTCCTGGCCATCTTCGGATTTCCCGAGGCTGGAGCGAAAGACGCGAGCAACGCCCTTTCCTGCGCTTATGATCTGCTCATAGCCGCGCAACATTGGAATGAAGGGAGAACGGGGAAAGGTTTAGCGCCCATCCACATTGGGATCGGGCTGCACTACGGACCGGTCGTCCTTGGCGATGTCGGAACCGAGGAATACGTGGATTTCACCGTAATCGGAGACCCGGTGAATACCGCGAGCCGACTGCAGCAGGCGACCCGCACCCTCCGATGCGATCTGGTCGTCGGCCAGGAGCTGGTGAACGCGATCAAAGACGAGAACGAGCGCGAAGATACGACAAATTTGTTGGAGCGACTGCAGCCGCACGGTGATTTGGTGATCCGTGGGCGAACGCAAGCGGTTGGTATTTGGACTTTGACCCTGGCACCCACGGCAACCTGAGCGGCACGCACACATGTACGGGGTTGGAGATACAGTCGTCGTGAACGACCGTATGCAACGCAACTATCGATACGAGATTGTTGCGCGCACCGGCGAAGATTTCATGGCGGGCTTTGAGCCAAAGTTCTCGCCGGCGGAGATGCTCGCGA
>JBDHDY010000671.1:0-3339 GCA_039591275.1 Gemmatimonadota bacterium
GTGAAACGCACCGTGATCGGACGAGCTCGTCCAATCATCGCTGGGGGATAGATCCGGGCTGTCGTGTCCAAACAGCAAGCGGACCTTTGCGTTCTCCCTCACCCGCTCGACGTATGGTTTGAGCTTCGGGTAATGATATGTCCCAGCCACATACAGCTGGCTGTCACTGTGGCTCACCATGTCCATGTTGATGTTTAGGACAACTTGCTCGATGGGCACGGGGGGATTGGCGACAAACGCCCTGGCTCCACTGATTCCCTTCTCCTCCGCGTCCAGGGCGGCGAAAATCGTCGAGTGTGCCGGAGGGTGCTCGGCGAAGTAGGCAGCGAGTGCCATGAGGGCGGCAGTGCCGGATGCATTGTCGTCAGCGCCGTTGCGCCGTTGTAAATCTCGCCGTTTCTGACTCCCACGTGATCGAAGTGCGCGGTGACCACGATGAAAGAGTCCTGCATGGCTGTCCCCTCGACAAAGCCCACGACGTTGCCGCCATGGAAAGTGACAGCACCTCTCCCAAAGCTGAACGCCTGCACCCACGACTCCTGGAATTGTGCGAGGCCCATGTCGCCGAAGGCTTGCGCGATGTACTCGCGGGCGATCCGGTTGCCGTCAGATCCCGTCTCGCGGCCTTCCAAGGAATCGGACGCAAGGAATGTCAGATCGGCAAGCATGCGGGATGCATCGACAGTCGGCTCGCCGGATGCGGGGTTCTGTTCGGCGCCGAGGCATCCGGCGAACGCCGAAGCGAGGGCGAAGCCCCAAGTCAAACGCAATACGACCCGGATGGCAGAAGCGCCCCGGTGCGCGGAAATTGCAGCGAACGTCTTCGACATGCTCTCATGAATTGCCAAACGCTCCCCCTTGCTGGCTTCCCTGCGGTTCACGCGGTTGGCTCAGCAGTAACGCCGATCGGTTTCCAGACGCTCGCCCCTACTGCCTCTCCTGCCTCTCCTGCCCGTCCACATTCTAGTAGATCTCCCACACGCCGGGCGTAGCCAGTTCGACCACGTGGCTGTCCGGATCGTTGAAGTACACACTCCTGCCGCCACGCGGCCAACAAACCCGGCTCTCAACCGGGATTCGCTGATCGCGCAGCCTTTGCTCCCATTCCGGCAGCGAACTCGTGGGAACCGCAAACGCTAAATGCAGCTCCCCGTCGCCGTCGTGAGGCGGGATCGTCCCGCCTGCCGTCTCCGAGGGCTCCTCGGAAGCTCCCTTCTTGAAAAGCAGCAACACCTGCCGGCCCGAGATGTCCAGTGCACACATCCGATGGTCCGATGCCAAGACCTCGACCTCGAACAACTTGGTGTAAAATGCCCTCGATCTCTCGAGATCCTCCACATATAGCGACGTCTCCAGAACGCCGGTCAATTCGGGCACTGTATCCTCCAATCGGCCAGGTCAGATACGGCCTGGCCCCTGGATTTCAAGCTGTATTCAAATCCGCAGATATGACGACACCTGCCCGCGAAGACAGGCTCCCGCGGATTGTAACGTTGGACCACAAAGCAGGGGAAGTGGCCCTTGGCGCCAAGGGCGCGGGAAGATGCGTTGTCGGCTGCACAATGTGACACCGCACACATCTCTGTCTCCTGCTCGAGAATACGTTCAACCGAAGTTTCATCGTCGCCCAACAGACTCCAGTTACCATCAGCGCGTCCTGCCTTTGACAAGGGGGAGAAAAATGGTCCGCGCTCCTCTCACCTCACTCGCCCTGGTCTCGATGCTGGCCCTGCCGCTCGGCATTGCCCAGGCCCAGTGGCGGCAGCAGGTAACCAGTCAGATAGATCAATTCCAGGAACGGATGTCCGACAGCGGCTTTCGCCTCGCCGAGGAAACCAGGACAGGGTCGCTCGACGAGGGTGAGCAAGAATCCATGACGGCTGGGCTACGATCCGGCGTCGAGTACATGATTCTCGGTGTCTGCGACAACGACTGTTCCGATCTCGACCTGCGCCTGTACGACGAGCTCGGCAACGAGGTCGACATCGACCTCGAGGTCGACGATTACCCCATTGTAAATGCCACTCCATCGCGATCCGGGGAATATCGCATCGAGGTGGCTATGGTCACTTGCGCCACCGAGCCATGCTTCTTCGGAGTGGGGATCTTCAGCAAAGGGGCAGCAGCGGCGCCGGTGGTCGGGCCAGCACCTCAAGGTACCAGCTACCGCGGGGAGCTTCGCAATGGAGACGCGACGCTTTCCAGCGGAGAGTACGCGGACCCCTACAGCATTGACGTTCGCGCCGGACAGCGCATAGTCATCGATCTGTCGTCATCGGATTTCGACACGTACGTCATTCTGAAGCAGCCCAACGGCAACCAGACGGACAATGACGATTATGAAGGATCGCAGCAACGCTCGCACCTGGAGGAGGTGGCAAACGAATCCGGGGAGTGGGAGGTCCTCGTCACCTCTTTTGAGGAGGGCGAAGCCGGCTCGTACCAGTTGACCATTACCCGGTCCCGCTTCGAGAGCGGAACGCTGGGGAGCGGCGACCAGACGCTGTCGACCGGGGAATTTGCCGACGTGCATTCCTTCCAAGGCAGCCGCGGCGAGCAGGTGGTCGTTGATCTCCGTTCGAGCGACTTCGACCCCTACGTAATCCTCAGAATGCCCAACCAAGAACAACAGGAAAACGATGATCACGAGGGCGACGCGAGCCGCTCTCTGCTCTCACTGACACTGCCGGAAGACGGCCGTTATGACATCACGGTGACGAGCTACCGTGAGGGCGAGTCGGGATCGTATGACCTGCGTATCGATCAGGAGGAGAGGGGCAGCGTGGCCGCCGGCGCACGCGTGGAGCGTGGCTCCCTCGCCAAGGGCGACGAGACACTCCGAAGCGGGGAATATGCGGATGTCTTCGAGTTCGAAGGCCGGCCCGGCCAGCAGCTGCAACTGGACCTAACCTCAACGGCCTTTGACACCTACGTGATCCTCAAAGACCCTGCCGGAGGCCAATCCGAGAACGACGACGCAGACCGCCCGGGCCACAGCGCCATCGAGTCCAACCTGACCGAATCCGGCACATACCGGGTGCTCGTGACTTCCTACGAGGTCGGAGAAACAGGTGACTATGAACTCTCCATCGACCTTGGTGGCGCTGCCGCTACAACGAGCCCAGGTCGCGACGTCGCGACATTGGCGATCGGTGGACGAACGACTGGAACGTTGGCACAGGGCGACGGTCAGATCGGATCAGGTGAGTTCAGGGATTTGTACGTGTTTGACGGCTCGGCCGGCCAGAGTGTCGTTGTGGACATGGCTTCTTCCGACTTTGACACCTATCTGCATCTGGTGACACCGAATGGCGAGAGCATCGAAAACGACGACCACGA
>JBDHDY010000672.1:0-2370 GCA_039591275.1 Gemmatimonadota bacterium
TGACGCAAGTGAGATCATGTTCCATAGTCTTTGGCTGTCTTCTCGTATGTCTCGTCTCGGCTCCTGCATACACTTTCCACATTCTCGGCCCAAAGCCAATAGCTGGGGCCATACCACAAGCTGAGTTCATAGGCGTGATCGAGGTTGAGGCGCACGAAATTCGGGGCGATGGCGTTAAACGGGCCACAGTTGCGGCGGTAGACCAATGGGCAGGGGTTCCTACGAGTAACCTCACGGTTTTCGTGACCGCGTGGTATGCGTGCTACTCGCCGGAAGCTATCATAGGTAACAAATACCTAGTTCTGCTCAAGACGTCGAAGGAGTCTCCAGATTATGGAGTAATGTTGCGCGGGGAGGCTAGCTTCCCCGTCGTGGAAGTAGAAGGAACAGCCTATATTCGACTTAGGACTTCTTCCCGCGATCCTGATTCCTATCCCATGGAGCCACTTGGTGAGAGTGATCCGGACCGTTGGCTTTACCGCTATGATCTAGTTCGCGACTATGTTGAGTCGATTCTGCATGAGCAACGAGAACAGTAGCTGCCCAACACTTATGAGGCCCCCGTCTGTCAATAGATAAGGTTCTCCCATCGCCCGATGTGCACGACGTCGGGTCCGGTATAGGGGGGCATGCTTCCATCCCGGTTCTCCGACTTGGTTTCGGCCAACAGGTGCAAAGCAGCACTCTGCACCAAACACTTATCGAGGCTCAGGCCACGGCATAGCCGTCGGCTGCAGGCGGCAAGCGCCTGCGTCCTAGAAACTCATCGGTACCCTCATGCCGTCCTACTCAACGAGGCGCGACGTCGTGCGTCAGTTAGCTCCAGGCTCGGGTGAGGGGCAGAGCGACCGGGTGGGGCGGGAAGCCCCTCCGCGGATCTGGTCGGAGTCACAGCGGATGTCCAATCAACGGCTCGGGCTACCGGGCCGTACGGCGCACGTCGTCTGAGTTCGCGCTCGAACAGGCGCAGGGTCCTTTCCCAGGAACGACTTTGAGGCGCTGGGCCTGAATGGCTCGAGTTAGACGTCGGGTTCATCCGCTGTGCTCCGTCAGGCGTTGAAGAATCGCTGCATGTCGAAGGCCTTGTTCCGTGAGAGCATGTAATAGGTGGCACGTCCCAGCTTATGAGCCAGGACGCTGAGAGCCTTGGCTTTGCCGTGGCGGCGCCGCAGTCGCTCGACGAGCTTGCGGGCCTCGGGGCACTTGCCGAGGATGCCCACAGCAGCTTCGGAGAAGGCCCACTTGAGGTGGACGTTGCCGATCTTGGCGCCAGAGAAGCCGAGCTTCTTGCCGGCAGACTCCTTGGCACACTTGACCAGTCGAGAGTAGGAAGCAAAGTGCTGAACGGAGGGGAAGCGTCCGATGTCATGGACCTCGTAGAGGATGGTCAGGGCCAAGATCTTTCCCACCCCGGGGATGGATCGGAGGCGATAGAAAGTGTCGGAGTCGTGGGACTTGGCACGGCGGACGATATAGAGCTCCAGATCCCGGATCAGGGCGTCGTAGTGCTCGATGAGATCAAGGTCGAGTTCGATGCTCTTGCGGACGCACGGATCGGTGAAATGCTCTGCGACGCCGGCGCGGTGAGTCTTGTAGGCGATCCGGCCACCGAAGTCCGGGAGATTGCACTGGGAGTTGGTGTTGAGGATGTGGGCCAGAAGCTCACCGCGCTTGCGGACAAAGTGGAGTCGGCGGCGCAGCAAGTCCCGGGTGGAGCGCATGCCGGAGGGGTAGACGTAGGCCTGAGGGAGCATCCCGCCACGCAGGAGTACGGCGATCTTGTGAGCGTCAACCTTGTCGTTCTTGGCCTTGCCGCCGTGGATGGCTTTCATATAGAGGGCGTGACCGAGGACGAAATCGATGCCTTCCTTACCGCACAGGTCCGCGAGCCAGTACCAGGAGAAGATGCACTCGACGGCCACGGCGAGATCGTTGCGGTAGGGTGCGACGAATCTGAGGAAGGCCCCGGGGCTGGCCTTGAGGTTGCGCTCGGCGAGAACCTGGCCGGCCTGGTCGATGATGACGATGTACATGGTTCTGGCATGAAGGTCGATGCCGCAGTAGAACCGATGCTGCGTGTTGTAGAATCGCATGGGGTTCCCTCCTGTGAGTGCGGGTTCTCAGCAAACCCAGCCTACCCTTGTTCGGGAAGGCTCAGGAGGGGGCCTCAATGAGTATCAACGGGGCTTTAGGTCAGGAGGCTTTGTTGGGCATCCGACCTTGTAGCGACGAGACGGGATCTTCGCTGGCTGAGTTCTGCCACTCGCCTTCACGTCGATCCCACCGTTCACACCGCGCGGTCCGCACGATGCTGCTACACCGCTCCCTGCGCATCCCCGTCGGGCAGGATCCTTCCACCCGCGCCACGCT
>JBDHDY010000673.1:0-2685 GCA_039591275.1 Gemmatimonadota bacterium
GAACGCTCCCCAGCACGGGTGAGACGAGAAGCTCCACGGGACCGGCCGGCCGAAGGAAGTAAATCGCGGTCCATACCCCGCCGAACAGGCCCCCAAGGATCACGCCCTTGATGGGGGTCGAGCCTGGAAGGCGGTCCTGTATGGCGGCGAGCAGCAATCCCCCGGCCGGCCCCAGTGCGGTACCGAGAACGATGACCTGCGCGCTGCCGCCCCACGACCAGTCCAATCGCTGTCCGAGCGCAAGCGCAATGAGCGACATGACGAACCGGCCCCCTAGGCCCAACACGACAAACCCCGCCCCCAACCCCGCCGTGAACGCGACGAGGGCTCTGCGACCCGAGAGCCAGATGAGAGTACGGTTGAAGGTCCCGCTAATCCCTTCGTTCATCAGATGTCGGGGTCCCGAGAGCCGGTAGCACGCTGTGCCCTGCCTTCCGCAGCCAGTTAGGCCCTAGGTAGCTTGGATGTCAACATCCGCCGAGGCAAGAGGTGTCCGGGCGGCAGTTTGAGCGCAAGATCTGGAGAGCGTTGCATGGTGGTTGTGGCGATAATGATGCATGACGATGACCAAGGTTAGCCGCCCGCGCCTCATGGCCGCTTTTGCTGCGGTCTACCTCATCTGGGGCTCCACGTATCTGGCGATCCGATTCGGGTCCGATTCCTGATCGCCGGACTGGTACTGTACGGGTGGGTGCGAACGAGGGGAGTGGCGCGGCCCGAAGCGATCCACTGGCGGACGGCTCTCATCGTAGGAGGGCTGCTGCTGGCCGGCGCCAACGGAGGTGTCGTGTGGGCGGAACAGGTCGTGCCGTCGGGCATTGCCGCGCTCATCATTGCTACGGTCCCTCTGTGGATTGCGACCTTCGTGTGGCTGCGGGGCAATGGGCGTCCGGCGGGGGCCGAGATCGCCGGTCTCATTGTGGGATTTGGAGGCGTGGCGATGCTGATTGCGCCATCGGGTTTGGTGGATGGTGAGCCCGTTCACCGCATCGGAGCGCTGGTCCTCATCGTGGCTGCGTTCATGTGGGCAGCGGGTTCGCTGTACTCGCGGCACGCTCCACAACCGGCCTCCCACCAGTTGGCGAGCGCAATGAGCATGATCGCGGGCGGCGGACTTCTGGTGCTCATGGGGGTCGCAACAGGCGAGCTCGGCCTCATCTCGGTACCCAACATGTCGTTGCGTTCTCTTCTCGCCGTGCTCTATCTCATCGTGTTCGGTTCGCTCGTGGGGTTCAGCGCTTACCTCTGGCTCATGAAAGCGACAGCGCCATCCCGTGCTGCCACATATGCCTACGTGAATCCGGTCGTCGCCGTATTTTTGGGTTGGGCCCTGGCGGGTGAGCCCCTTACCTCGCGAACGCTGCTGGCGGCGGCCGTCATCGTTGGGGCAGTGGCGCTGATCGTCTCCAGGCAGGCGGCTGAGAAGAGCGAGCGCTCATCGTCTTCTGGGCCCAAGGTCTCAGAAATGGCCGATTCAAAAGTGCCACGACGGGCTCGCGCCCCCGTAACGGAACGCGTGTGAACCTAGGAGAGCGACAGGTGTCCGGATTGCCCAACCATGGGCTTGATATTGCACCGTACCGACCACGTCTCACCTCGTGCCTGCGTCTCCACGAGTTTGACGGCTGGCGGATCAAGGTGTACGGCATCACCGTGAAGGAGACACAACCCGATGCGAAGCTTGTGGCCGCCGCCTGCGAACTCGCGGAACGGGACTTCCCCCGGCCGGCAACGGCCGATGGCCGGCAGGGAGTGGGTTTCGTCATCGTGCACGAGGGTGAGGAGGGGGACTGGGTGTTGCTCGATTGGTGGACGGCCGATCTCTTGAGACACCGCGCATTCCGCTCGGCACCCGGGGCTGCCGCGTTCACTCCTGTTCCCCCCGGGGAACCCACCGCCTGCGTTTGGGAGCTGGCGGTCATCGATCATGAGCGACAGGTGTGGATCCGCCACGTACTTGCCACGCCGGACTCCCCAGACCTCCAGGCCTATCTCGACAATCGCTTCCAGGACGGCCCACCGCCAACCGGTTGACCGCCCAGCGACTCGGGCGTATCGATTCATAGTAGGATTCTTCGCCGCACGACGAGATCAGGCTGGAGGTGGTGCGATGTTCTTCAAGAAACGGTCTGCGGTGCCGGATGCTGTGGAAGGGCCACTTCCCGATCTGGATATTCCCGAATCGGAACGTGTGACCCATGGCGCGTATACGATCATCCCGAGGACGAAGCAGCTGCACAACGGGAACTGGATTGTTGAGATCATCCTCGAGGAGGAGCGCGAAGACGGCCGCCGTAGATATGACTTCGCGGGCCCCATGGCCGAGTATCCGTCACAGGATCAGGCACGACGGGCCGGGGTCGATCACGCGATTGGGCGGCTCGAAGAAGCGTGACATCGGTGTCTGATTCCACCTATAGAGACTAGCACCGTTCTCCAATTTCGTGTTCAGTTTTCGGTAGAAATGTCGCCGACACTCGTGTAGCTTGGCCGCATGACGACCTCGACCCTCCCCTCACCTGCCGAGATGTACCGAGCTGTGACGCGCCGGGATGCATCGTACGAGGGCGTGTTCATTACGGCGGTACGCACGACTGGCGTCTTCTGCCGCCCGGTTTGTCCGGCCAAGAAGCCGCTCTTTGAGAATGTGGAGTTCTACGGATCCGTGCGCGATGCACTGCTGGC
>JBDHDY010000674.1:0-2490 GCA_039591275.1 Gemmatimonadota bacterium
GCCTTCGTCGATCATCTGCTCGGCAGTCTTTTCTTCTACCGGAGGAGGAGCCACTGCTGGTTGACGAATCGACGCCGGGTGTGGCTGCTTGATCTTCGGAGGCTTGGGCTGGGCGGCAGTCACGATCTGCGTAGCCAACTCGAGCCGATCCAAGGGACTCTTCATTCCCTTGGCGCCAAGGTCATCGTAGAGCTCGGCGATCTGTGCCGCAGCTTGCGTCTCCCCGTTGGCAACGTCGCCGGACACGTAGAGTAGATTCTTATTGCGATCAGCCCAGGCACTGATCGCCATCTTGTCGCGTTCCGCCGCGAGCTCGGCCTGAGTTAACTTGACCTGCTCTTCCTGGAGCTCCCTGGTCCTGCCCTCGATGTGCTTGGCAATGAACTTCTCCGGGTCCTGGACAAACTCGTCCATTCGCTGGTTCTTGAAGTCCATGTACCGGTTGTAGCGGTCGACGATGTCCGTCGGCGCGCCCGGGGCCGGGACGAGCTGTCCGTTCTCGTCCTGGGTGATCTGATACTTCCAGGTCGGATCGAACTCGGGAACATTGTCCTTCGGATCGATCGGAGCTGGTACCGGCGATGGTGTGGCCGGCGGTTGTAGTGGCTGAGCGAGGAACGCGTCAATCTCTGCTTGGCGGTCAGCGTACTTCTTCCCGAGCAGGGCCATCTCATCACGCTCACCGATCTTCCGGATCGCGTGGTCGGCCGATTGCAGGAAGTCGTAGTCCGACTTGAACTTGGACGCCTGGTTTGACTTGAACAGCTCATCGAACTGCTTCGTCAGCACGAGGGCGTCTTCCTCGACTTCACCATCGCCGGCGGCTGGCGCCGGCTCTCCCTCCACTGGGGGAGTCACAACTTCGTCACCCTGAGGTGTCCCGTCGACTGTCCCCTCGACTGGGGGGGTCGGATCTCCTTCTACCGGGGCGTCACCTTGTGGTGTTTCACCGGCGGCCTCGGCGTCAGCCGCAGCCTGGAGAGCTTCGAGGGTATCTGCAACGGGGGTAGGGGCGGGTTCGTCTGGCACAGGCTAACTCCAGTACGTTGGTGCGTTTGGGGTTGGTACTGACCCCATTATACCACGCCGCTGGAGTTTGTCAAGCCTTTCGGGGTGGTATTACATCCCCCGTTGGAGGAAGAGAGTCGACGACGGAATCCCCTTATTTTGTAGGGTCTTCATCAGCATGTCCAGGATCTCAGTCCTAGTCATTCCGGGGGGTGGGTCGCCATCGAAATTCAAAATGGCGTCCGGCCCGTGCAGATACCTGGCCGCCACGTCGTAGATCCGGGCGGCTACTTCCGCATTCTTCAGGGTCTGGGCCCCGATCAGAAAGTGCTCGATACCGTTCCGCTTCAGCTTGACTCGATAGTACGAGTCCCTCTTGTGATAGCTTACGCCTCGGTAACCCACTACTCAACCTCCTCGTACGTCTCTTCAAAGATGTCCGGTTTGCAGAGGTAATACTCGCCCTGGACTCCGGTGATAATCCAGTCGCCAGGGCACACGATATACCCTCTCTCAAGTGTGTCGATCCATCCGTGGTCATGCATGATCCGCCCGCAGTGACTGCACTCTTCCTGTCCATCACATTCTGGAGTGCGGTAGTACCCGACCACTAGATGATCGCCATTTCTGAACCACGGGGTAGCCTCAATCACAACGGGCTTCTTTCGGTACTTCGGCATATCAGTGCATCGCCTCGCAAACAGGACAGCAGTAGCCTCGGCCCCTCGCCAAAATCCTCATGATGAGCCTCGGGATACCCTTGAAGTACTTGTCCCGGATCGCTTCCGGGTTACGATTGAGAGACTCGCACAGCTCCTCGAACGGAATGCCGTCCCCTCCCTCTTCATGCAGCCACTGGACATGGGCCTGGCAGATCGATCGCGAAGTGGCGAAGCGCCTGAGCGCCGTCTCCATGCGCTTGATCTTCACCTTGTGCTCAATCAGATCCTTCATGCTCTCGTCGAGCTCGGTCCACGATTCCTTGAGCTCCTCGAAGTCGTGATACGCTCGGGCAAGCATCCCCGCCCCCACCATCAGCTCCGGGTTGTTCACATTCCTCCTGTCCATCTCCCTTCCCCTCCATCCACCTTGTATTCGGCTTGTAGCTTCGGAGATCTCTGAGTGTGACGGCTTTTCCATCGAGTCGTTCCTTTCCGTAGTGGCCTAGCTTTCACCCTCCCGTACCATCCACTGAACGGGCTACCAAGATGCAGCACCTCCATGTTCAGGTACTTCTGCCTTTCCTTCGGCCAGTGCGACAGGAACTCCGTGTCATACCCACCGGCGTGCTCCCACTCCGTGCCGTGCCACGGGAACTCCCCGAGGTGAGGATCCTTCACGTGCCACAGATGGAAGTACCCGCCGAGCTCGCTGTCATGCAGCCGCATCAGCTTCCCCCAGTGGTCGCCAACTTCAGGGGTAATGACCCTGAATGCCTCAGGGTTCTTCCAAAGCAGCCGTGGGGCCCCATACACGTTGCCC
>JBDHDY010000675.1:0-2179 GCA_039591275.1 Gemmatimonadota bacterium
TCCAAGTCCTTTAACTCTCTAATGGACTTGAAGCCCTTGATCGTGACTCTGTCCAATGGTGTGCCCATTTTACACATCCTCCACGTCCCACATGAGGCGCGTGAAGTCTTCCTTGATGGGGTGGATTTCCAGTTGTCGCCTTCCTGTTTCTGGTTCGGACGTATAGGGATTTTAGTGCGACCAGGCCCTGTGGGTCAATTGGGATTGGAGGACGTAAGTCCTCCATGAAATTTTGTTCGTCATCCAGCGGGTGCGAAACCCGCCCGGCCAAGGGTGAGCCCGCCCAGCCGGTAGCCAGCCTTGCGACGGCTTCAGAAATGGAGTCGGCGATGCGTAGGCATGCGAACGTGCGGGCCGTGGGACTGCGGCCCCGAAACCTATATGCTTTCCGGATGCCGAGAGTGCTGAAATACTGCGAAGGCAACAATGGCCCCCGGCGTGAGTTGGGCGAGGAGGGGGCCGTATCCGGCGGGGTGTTCGACCACAGCACGTACGAAGAGGATGGCCTCGCAACCTGGGAGGCCCTCGCCTCTCCTCGTAGAAAACTCCGGTGTCGCGGAGAGCCGGTGACCCGTCTCCGACGCACGGCACGTTGGCGGGCGCACGTGTCGTCGGCCTGTTGAGGCACAGAACAAGCGTTCGCCACGAGGTAGGCCACGGGCAAGGGGAACCAGAGCTGTGGCCGAGGGAGGCAGGGAGTCGGAGGGCTGCATACGAGCGATGACGTCGGGGAACAGGGGCATCCCTGGACCCGGCCGAGCAAAGGCGGCCCGTGTCGATGTGAGCTTCTGAAGGGACCCATGGTCAACGCCTTGACGTTGGGAGCCATGTTACCAGGACTCCAGGAGGTAGTGGGACGCGATGTCGCCACGAGTCACATCGGCGGAGGAGCCGGATGCGGGAAATCCGCTCGTCCGGATCTGGTGAGGGGCTGGGTTCGGGTAACCGCCCAGCCTACTCTACGTGCGACCAGGCCCTGCGGGTCAATTGGGATTGGAGGATGCGATACCTTCATGAAATTTTGTCTGTCGTCCAGCGGGTGCGAATCCCGTCCGGCTAAGGGTGAGCCCGCCCGAGCCGGTAGCTAGCCTTGCGCCGTTCTTGGAAACAAGTTCTGCGATGCGTAGGCAGGCGAACGTGCGGGCCGTGGGACTGCGGCCCCGAAACCTATAGTCTTTCCGGATGCCGAGAGTGCTGGAATACATCGAAGGCAACAATGGCCCTCTGCGTGAGTTGGGCGAGGAAGGGGCTGTATCCGGCGGGGTGTTCGACCATAGCACGTACGAAGAGGACGGCCTCGTAACCTGGGAGGCCCTCGCCTCTCCTCGCAGAAAACACCGGTGTCGCGGAGAGCCGATGATCCGTCTCCGACGCACGGCACGTTTGCGGACGCACGTGTCGTCGGCCTTTTGAGGCATAGAACAAGCGGCCGCCACGAGGTAGGCCATCCGCAAGGGGAACCAGAGCGATGGCCGATGGGGGCAGGGAGTCGGAGGGCTGCACATGAGCGTTGACGCTGGGGAACGGGAAGGCACTTGGACCCAGTCGAGCAAAGGCAGCCCGTGTCAGGGTGAACTTCAGGAGGGAACCATGACCAATGCCTTGACATTGGAGGACATGTCACCAGGACTTTTGAAGGTAGTGGACAGAGCGCAGCGCGAACCCGAAGGACGGTTCCACTCGCTGGCGCATCTGATCGACATCGCAGCCTTGGAACGCGCCTTTCACCGTCAGCGTGCGGACGCGGCGGTGGGCGTGGATAGGGTCACGAAGGAGCAGTACGGGCAGAACCTGGAGACCAATCTCCAGGAGCTGCACGCCCGGCTGAAAGGCAAGCGGTATCGCCATCAGCCGATCCGACGTGTGCACATCCCCAAGGGGCAGGGGCAGAGCCGGCCGATCGGCATTTCGGCGTTCGAAGATAAGTTGGTCCAAGACGCGGTGCGCGAGGTGTTGGAGGCCATCTACGAGCAGGACTTTGTGGACGGCTCGTATGGGTTTCGACCCAGGCGCAGTGCCCATGACGCCGTGCGCAGCCTCAAGCGGATCGTCGATCGGGGTGAGGTGAGGTGGATCTTCGAGGCGGACATCGTGTCCTTCTTCGACAGCGTGGATCGCACCAAGTTGAAGCGGATGCTCGAAGTTCGGGTCGCGGATGGGTCGCTTTTGCGACTCATCG
>JBDHDY010000676.1:0-2166 GCA_039591275.1 Gemmatimonadota bacterium
TCGGACGACCACCCTGACCGATTTCTGCCCGATTCGAGTGCCGGTGGAGCAAGAACAGGGGCGGTCAGAAGGAGATTCCGGTGGCACCGTCTCCAAGGAGAGGGGACGCCCTGCCGGTGGGGTCTTGACCAGTAGAATCAGGATGCGAGGATCCCGCGAGTACGCGAATTGCTGTCTGATAGACTATGGCGATAGCTTTCTGACCTGCAACAACGGAGGCCTCCATGCGAAGCGTCGTTGGTATGCGAAACAGACAGATGTGCGTGCTTGCATTTGCTTTGATGTCTATCGTCGCTTGCGCACCGCCTGCCGATGACTCGACAGAATTGAACAGGAACCCGGAACCGAGCAGCGGCCTGTCCGAGCAGGTCACCGCCAATCCCCTTCCTGTACAAGGCGAGTCGATGTATGTCACCGACAGGTCCCGCTGGGGCCAGCTGGTATTCGACCGGACAGACTTGGAAGTGAAGTCCGGATCAACAGAAGAAGCGGAGGAGCTGGCCGCACTGATCGAAAGCTACCATCGGCTTTGGCTGGATCGGAACGACGCGGAACTGACTCGACTTCTCGACAAGAACGTAACGCGATTTCGACAGGGCCGGGCTGCCTACGGGATTGCCGATGTCGTCGCGCAGATGTCGCAGGAGTCGCGAGGTGAGCGCCCGGAGGGTTATAAGTCGTCCATGCAACTTGTGATTCGCAACGTGTGGATCCGTGTTCACGGTGATTCTGCATCAGCACTTTACCGGGTCGCCATCAACGGCGGCGCACGCTGGGAATATGCGGATCTGGCGACGGTGTTTCAAGTATTTCGGAAGGCGGGGGATCAGTGGAAGCTTCTCGGGCACACGGAAAGCTTAAGGCTGGATGATCTTGCCGCGCCGGCGGTTGCAGACAACGTGCCGACCAGGCGCGCGCCGTTTCGCTTCGATTTCGTATATCCCGTTAAAGACCTGAAACGAGCCATCGATTTTTACACGCCGTTTCTGGGAGCCCCGGCAGTGGTCACAGCAACTCGTGCGTCCTTCAGAATGTGGGACTCGTACTTTGAACTCGAGGCCGAGCCGATCGATGAACGAATCACGATCAAAGAGGGCTACGCAAACGGCTACGGGGTTATCGATGTTGACTCCCTCGCAAGCATAGCGCGGAGGTTGTCGGAGATCGGCTTGACCCACCTGGATCAGAAATCCTGCGGAAAAGACCAGTGCATCGTGGCAGAGGACCCTTCGGGAAACGTCGTCGTCTGGCGTGAGTCGCGGGTCAACGAATCATCGCAACGTGTAAGTCCGACGGTCTCATTCGTCGGTGGCGCAGCTCCCGGTAGTCCGATTGGCCTGAGTCTGTTCTCGACGATGACGGCATGGATGGCGACCGATCAGGAAAGCGTGATTAACAGGCTCACCGGCGACGCCGTGTGGGTGGACGATGCGTTGAGCGTCGCGTCTGGGACGGCGCAAATCGAACAGGCGCTGCAGTCGCGTTGGCAAATGCTCGACCGGGGCATCGATGGCCTGGATGGTGATCTGGTCATAGAAAATGTCCGGGTGCACAGGGCTGGAGACCGCCATTTCGTGATATTCGAAACGACGCTCGAGATGCGGAAGGATCGCAGGAGCAGTTTTTCAGCGTTTGTTACGCAGGTCTGGGTGACCATCAATAATGAACTGAGGCTCGAACACACATTTCTCGCCCGTGCGAGAGATGTCAGAGACGTTCCTGTCCGCGGCATGGACTACACGGCCTATCCCGTGACTAATCTCGGCGTGGCCGGTCGGTTTTACAAGATCGTCTTCGAATCGGAGCCCTACCGCGACAACAACTGGTTTGGTTTCTGGTCAACGGCAAGCGTCTTCGGCCTGGTTGGAGAATATCCCGATGCGGAATCGTATAGCCCGATTCCTCATCGTGGTAATGGCTATGCTGACCTGAGCATTCGGTCGGCAGAGGAAGTCTACGCATACCTCCGGAGCAGGGGAGCGACGTTTCCATTGATAGACGGGATCAATGACGTGCCAGGAATCGACTCGCAACCCGGATACAAACAAATCCTCGCCGTTGATAGCGAAGGGAATCTGATCAATTTCAGTCAATATCTCGAGTATTAGTCTCCGACAACGAGATCGCCCACAATGCGGGCGATTCTCATTACGGGAAGCGCATGCC
>JBDHDY010000677.1:0-2162 GCA_039591275.1 Gemmatimonadota bacterium
TCCGTATTTGAAGCCCTTCGATTTGGGCATGGTGGGTTCTCCTGGTGAGTTGAAGTCGATGAGGTGTAGTTACGCCGCATCCACGTCCGAACAGCGTGGCAATTGGCACAGATCAGGTCGCATTTCGCGATTTCGGCGATCACTAGTTCGCGAGGGCGGAGGGACGCGCTCGAGACGATAAAATCCTTCAAATCTGGGTGGCGATGGTCAAAGTGCATCGCTTGGTGGTGAAAGCGGCCACCACAGTCAATACACGGCCCATCTTTCTGGGCGATCAGCCACTCCCGCCACTCAACGCGGCGAGCCGCGCAGTTCTCCGATGGCGAGTACACTCTATCGCCTGAAACGCCGTGATCCGGGCAGAACGCGCGCTTACTTCGCTTACCGTCGCGCATCTCAACGAATTTCGGGCATCCAGGCTGCTTACAGCGCTTCGGGGGAAGAGGCCCGCGCCTCCAACGCGAATGCAGATCGCAATACAGCCGCCGCCGCCCTGTGGTCTTTCCAGGGAATGGCGGAGGAACTTCCTCCTCACATGACGGCTTTGCACAGACGCTCATCGTAAGTCCTCTGTCGCTACAGGCGGCTCGAGGCGAGCTGGAGCGAATTCTGGGGCCTTTCTGGGACCCGAAATCGCGAAAATTCTTTGACAGGTGGGTATATATAGGACGAAGCGCGGATTCCCCCGAGGCCCCCGGGGTCGCAGTTAGAGCGCAAGAAACGACGCAACAGCGCGCCATTGCTCACTACGCGGTAGCTTGTGGAGCTACTGCTTAGCGTTGACACGCGTGTCAAGCGAACTCGCTGTGCGTGACAAGGCGCCACTCTTCTTACGCGGGAGCGGCTTTCGCCTCACCTTCGTGCTGTGTATCGACACTGAACTAAAGTTTCGTGGTACTCTGTCGATACAGTGTGTGCAGTGACAGCAAACGGAGACACAATGCGATCTCTTCTTACCCTCGGTAACCCGAAGACAGCAAAGGGCGCAGCGGCCGGTTACTTGACGGCCGTACTTCACCTCTCTCCCGTCGACTCGGCCGGATGCGGCAACGTCTGTCCGTACGCGTCGCCGGGTTGTGCTGCGTCTTGTCTCACGACGGCCGGACGTGGCGGAATTGCAAAGGGTGGCGCTGTTCGAAAGGACAATGGCCTACCCGACAATGCGATACAAGCGGCACGCATAGAGCGGACGCGTCTATTCTTCACTGCCCGACCCGCTTTCGTTGAAGCGTTGATAGTGGAGATTGAGCGTCTACGTCGCAAGGCGGAGCGCAAGGGAGTGAGGCTGGCCGTACGTCTCAACGGTACCAGCGACCTAGCCTGGGAACGTATCGCACCGCAGCTCTTCACAATCTTTCCGACCGTTCAATTCTACGACTACACAAAGGGAATCGAGCGGATGCTCCGATTCGTGAACGCGCGAAGCTGCGGCCCCGTCGGAGCATGGCCGGCAAACTATGACCTTACGTTCAGCCGCTCCGAAGACAACGAGAGCGATTGTAGGCGCGTGCTCGACGCGGGCGGCCGAGTCGCTGTCGTCTTCGACGTGATCCCACCGACCTACTATCAGCTGCCGGTAGTCGACGGCGACGCGTCCGACCTACGCTTTCTCGACCCTAGCCTACCGATCGGGCTTGTCGCAAAGGGACGCGCGAAGCGGGATCGGTCGGGCTTCGTGGTACGTGGAGGGTAAGACAGTGAACATTGAGATCTTTGAATACATCTCAGACTACACTCTAGAGCGGCGGTTCGCTGTGAAGGTTGACGGCCGCTTCCCGCCCGAGCTGGATTTCCACACCCGGGAGCTGGCCGAGCAAGCAGTGACTGAAATCCACCTGAGAACCGCACAGCGGGGAGGATCTAACAATGGCCGAGACAAGACGACTCGATGAAATAGCGCGCGAGATCATCGCCCACTGGCCGAACGTCCACTACTCGGCAGTGCCATACCTCCGTGCGTTGACCCAACTCGGCACAATGGACGACCGCTACGGCCACGACAGCGCGTCGAGCATCGTCGCGTATTTCCTCGGGAATGCAAAGACGTGGCGCGGTGAAGCGGCACGGCGAATCAAAAAAGAGCTGAACGCCATGCTCAAGCGGGCGAGGTAAGGACAATGCAGGTCAGACGCTTCTGTCGTCGGTGTCGTAAGGGTTTACTC
>JBDHDY010000678.1:0-2155 GCA_039591275.1 Gemmatimonadota bacterium
GTTGTTCAATTTTCGCTGAGCTTCCGTGAGATCGAAGAGCTCCTCGCGAGGCGCCGTCACTCTGGCGATGCGCCAAGACTGGACCTCACCGGGGAAGCCAACGATGGAGACCTTGGCAAGCGTAGCCAAGTCCCGGTTCTTGGTGGCGGTCAGAAACTCGTCGACGACGTCCCTTTGTGACTCCCCGCAGGCCAAGAGGATGAGCGCGCCGCTTGCGGCCACGGCGATGGATCTGCGCATCGGCCACTACTATCGCACAGGCTGCGGTTCTATGGAACAGCTTGCGGCCCTGGCGGGCTGAGTTGCGGTTCTACGGAACACATCCGTAGGATCGAGGAGCTGCTCGGCCACAAGGACGTCAGCACGACCATAGTCTATTGCCACGCCCAGAACCGAGGCGGTCGCGGCGAGCAGAGCCCCATCGACACGAAGGTTTGACGTGGGGAGGTCGGTGGGACCTTGTAGGTGACGACAAGCGTCCCCACGCCCCAAGCCTTTATTGTCATCTCAATCCCCCATCCGCTCGATAACAGCTCGCCGCCTCCAACCTCCCCCGTGCCGACCCCATATAACCAGGCAACTTGGAACCTCTGAAAAGTAGCGCGCGAACCGAATAGAAAGTCGCGCTTGCCGTCCACACGTGTTATAAAACAGACGATCGACGGAACCTTCGAATAACTGTTTCTGCGGACACCGAGTGTGCGATGCG
Organism: Gemmatimonadota bacterium; assembly: GCA_039591275.1. Taxonomy (GTDB): domain Bacteria; phylum Gemmatimonadota; class Gemmatimonadetes; order Gemmatimonadales; family GWC2-71-9; genus JBDHDY01. The sequence continues at coordinate 710 of JBDHDY010000678.1, forward strand.
ATCTCCCTTTGGTTTGAACGCCGCAGCTAACCAGCCGTTGCAGCGGACGACCGGCGCCGGCCTCACTAGGAAATGAGGGAAAGGCGGCACCGTTCGCCGCTGAACGGCACTGTTACACGGCACGTACTACAAAAGGAGGAAAGGATGTTCTTCCGTCCGCTGACTGCACTGGTGCTGGTGACGGCGGCAGCCGTTTCCTGCAGTAATTCGCGTACACCTGGCGACGCCCAACATTCTATCGCGGAAGTGCTCGCGGCGGTGCGGGCCTACAATGTGGTATGGGAGCAAAAAGATGGCACTGCCATCCGCCGCCTGCTAGCCGAGGAGTACCGATATTTCAATTCGAGAGGCATTGTTCGGTCACGCGAATGGTTCCTGGCATTTCACTCATCTCCAGAGCACGTTCTGGAAAGCAGTGTGCGAGATGAACTGGAGGTCGCGTTGCATGATAACACTGCTGTGGTGAGCAGCCGTTGGCGTGGCTCCGGAACATATGAGGGGGAGCCCTTCGACGACGATCAACGGTGCACTCTCACGTGGGTATTTGATGATGGCGCCTGGCGACTGCTGGCCGAGCAGTGCACCAACATAGTCAACTAACGATCGCCGGGCTCGATCTGCTGCGTGCCGTCTAACGAGCGCATACAGCAGACGACGCGGCTCGGTTCTTAAAGGAAGGCCATTGCAGTCATGAAGTTGGTGAGGTTCGTCACCCGATCAGCCTCTCAAAGCGCGAGCGGTAGCACGCCGCAGCTGATGCGCAGAGCCGTTAGGCAGCGGCAGACCTATGGACCACGTCTTCTGGGTACTTGACGGTCAGCTCGGAGGTCGGCCCGGCCCTACAAAAGAGCCTTGGAGCCCGGCGGGACTACGCTCCGCGATCGACGTCGTTGTCAATATCTCCGAGCACGCTTCTCCGGCGAAGGAATTCGAAGCACTCGGGATCAGGCACACCTGGATTCCTCTCCCAACCGCGGTTCCGCCGGATGCGGACGCCGAGCGCACGTGTCTAGAGTTGCTCCCCCGCGCCGAAGCGTATCTCTCCGAGCAGCTCCACGCGGGTCGTAGAGTTCTCGTTCACTGCGTCTCCGGCAAGGATCGCACCGGCATGCTACTTGCGTATCACCTTGCGCGAACCGAGGGTCTCACAGCTCACGAGTCACTTGACCAAGTCCGCAAGGTCCGTCCGGCAGCGCTCAATGCCGAAGGCTGGGAGGCCATGGCAATTCGCGTTATCTCTCAGTTGCTCGCCGCTGCCTAACACTTATCAGGCCCCCGTTTGTCAAGAGGCAGATCTTCTCCTTATGCCTTTTATATAGGCATCTGACGTACGGAAACTGAGCAGTCGTTGTCCGCTCTGACTTCATTTCTGCTGTCTGGGCATTCAGCTTGCACCAAACACTTATCGAGGCTCAGCCGCCATCTTCTCCGTCGCGTAGATGGCGA
>JBDHDY010000679.1:0-2154 GCA_039591275.1 Gemmatimonadota bacterium
GATCGAGGGTCTGGCTTTCGAGTAGAGCTGATTACAGGGAATGTTTAGAGCCCCCCTGGAGGGCTAACCGTCTCCAAAAAGTCGTTGCCGCTTTTCGGGCTCCGCCAGTGGGTGCAGCGGTTCGTTTTGAGCGATGCTGAACTGCACGACCAAGCCGTTCAGCCAGGGCAAGGCCACCCGCTTGGCGTTCAAACTATCCAGCAGGGGGCGAAGCGCCTCCTGTTCGGGAAACGGGTCAAAGACCACGAGCAGTTCTTTACCAATCAGATAAAGGGTCGCTGGGCGACGGATGAACTTGCGCAGCAATGTACCAGCCCACATCTTGGCGTACTCTCCGCCTACTGCCTGAGCGAAGAGACTCATCAGGTTGAACACCAGGCAACGCAACCAGGCTGAGAGAAAGAAGGCCGTTGTGTCGTACTCGACTTGGCGTTGGAGTTGGCCTTGCTCATCCCGCTGGCTGGTCAAGGTGTACCCAGGGGGTACGATATCCAAGCACAAGTCGTGCTTGCCGATGCGATGTGCGAACTCCTGTCCCCAGTGGTCACCGAATTCGTTGGCCAAGGCACGGGCGTCAATCTGGCGGTCGTCTGTCAGGTACACGACCGGCCACCGCTCCGCTGGCGTCTGACCTTGAGGGTCGTGGATGACGACTGCCCGCAGTGTGACTGTGTCCACCACCTGTCCATCCTCCCACACGTTGATCGTCATCTCTGTATCGGCGAGGCGATAGACAGGTCGTTCTTCAGGAGGAAGGTCAGTGTGCTTGTCAAAGACAAAGGATTTTGGGTCAAAGTCCTCTGCCGTCAGTTTCTCCCACTGAGCAACGTTGTCCGCATAGCGCACTGCTGGACAGTAGAAGTGAACGTCCTCCATTGCTGCCAAGTCCCGAAAGATCAGCCCCTTGTAGCCACCCTTGTCGAAGAAGAAGCGTAAGGGACCTTTGCCCTCCCCACGATGGCGGCGGAGTTCGGCGACGATCTCGGGCAAAGCCAGACTCAGCTTCTTGGTGCCCTGGTAGACACGCAAGGCCAACCAACGCCGGGCATCCAGATCGAAGGCCAACACGAGTTCCTCGGCCTTGAGCACGCGGCCCGTGTTGCCAATCTTGCCCTTGGTCACGGCGACAATCTTCGTATACCGGGGCAGGTTGTGCCCGTCCACACTGATCCGTCGCGGACCTTCTTCCAGCATTTCCACTTCGTGTTGGGTGCTTGCTTCGTAGAAGCGTCGCGCATCCGCGGCGGGGATGTGATGCAGCATATGCTGGAAGGTGCCGTGTGAAAGCGGTCGGGGCCGCCCGGTGATCAGTGCAAAGCCAACATCCCGCACGTCGTCCAGATGGAAAGCCCGTCGCACATCGTAGATGACGGCAAAAATAGCTGTCAATAGCCACTGCACCGCTGTCACTGCGTAGCTGGGAACCATGGGCAGTAACTGGGCCATCTTCAGCCAGCCTGCTTCTACCAAGAGAATGGCCAGGCTGAAGGCGCCACCCGCCTGTGTCCGACCCAGACATACGCTTTCTTGCTCTGACGGTGCAGAGGCCTGTGCTTCCTGCAACTGCTGCAGTACGGGCACACGTTGGATACCCCATCCCAGACGGATGGTCTCTACTATGGAAGCCGTCACTTGACCGGCCAGGGGGTCTTTCTGCTCCAGCAACTGCGCGTTGACTACTTCGGCCAACGTCTCGTCGTCAGGAAGAGTATGTTGGGAGATAACCGCCCCCAAGATGGCTTGCACGACTATCCCTTCCACAGTCGGTTGCGTGCTGATGGCCGGACGACCGGGAATTGGATGGTTGAATAGCCCATCCAACCCCTCCTCGTGAAGTCGCTGCTTGTAGAAACGCAGTGTGCGCTCGGAGTAGCCAGCGGCACGAGCAATCTCTTCCTGGGAGGCTACGTTGGCCAGTTCCAGCAGTTCCATACCTAGGCGGATGGCGACCTTTTGATGCTCGTCGTCCGCCAGCGCGTCCAGAAATTGGTTCAGGGTCTCGACCAGGACCTGGTGTTCAGTTGATAATGTGCCGTCTGGAAAGTCAAATCGAGTGTCCATCCGTGCCTCCCACCATTGAGATGGGAGACATTGTACCACAGAAAAGCGGCAGAGACTTTTTCGGCATGGTTTACGCCGCTAAACATTCCCTGT
>JBDHDY010000680.1:0-2998 GCA_039591275.1 Gemmatimonadota bacterium
TCCTTCGGCGCGTTGCTCATCGATGCCTCCAGGCCGGCTGCCGTTTCTCGAGAAAGGCGCGCAGGCCCTCCTCCGCGTCCTCTGTGTTCATGAGTTCCTCGAGATAGATCCGCTCCGCAGCCGCAAGGGCCTCTCCTCGGCGTCCCACCTCACCACACCGCAGCGCCCGCTTGGCCGCCCGTAGCGCCGCGGCACTGTGCCTGGCTATCCGAGCCGACAACTCCGACGTCACCGATTCGAGTTGATCGTCCGGAACAACCCGGCGCACTAGTCCGATCCGAGCGGCCTCCGACGCGCTCAGGGCATCACCAGTGAAGACGATTTCGGCGGCCGCCGTGCGCGCGCAGCGATCAGGCAGAAGAGCGCACGCGGCCGGCGGAAGCACTCCGAGGAAGATCTCTGGCTGCCCGAACTGAGCATTGGTTTCGGCGATCACGATGTCCGCCACTTGGATCAGCTCGAATCCAGCGCCGAGACATCTGCCTTGCACTGCGGCTATGATTGGCAGTGGAAACGCGTCCACAGCAGTCACCGTCTCCAGAAATTCCGGTATCAGTCGCTCGCAGTCTGGAGGAAGGTGTTCACCAACGTCCGCCCCGGCCGAGAAATGCTTGCCCTCCGCCGAGAATAGAACCACTCGCAGGGACGAGTCGGTCGCCAGGTTGGCCAGCTCCTGCCGCAGGCTGGCCAGGATATCGCGGGTGAGAATATTGAGCGGCGGGTGGTTCAAAACCAGCCGACCGACGCCATCCTCAACAGTCGCCTGAAGGGTCATGGTCGGTACTCAGCCTCTCTGTAACTTGCCCGGACAATGCAACGCCTCCCCGACGCGGGCCTGAACAGATCCACGCATTGTAGTGCCCACCTGGTTACTGACTCACTCGTGTCGTCACGAGTGTTCTTTGCGGAGGCACGAGCTACCCGGTGTGCGCTCACACCTCCTGATACTGAGGCGAGATCGCCCGGTGCAACTCCTCGTCCCAAGGATGACCCTGGGCCAGCATCTGGCGAAGCTTGATGAAATCCACTTCTCCTCGCGGTTGGTCGGGTTGGTGTTGTCCCAATGCCATTGTTTGTGCTTGCGAAGGCTGCTGATCGTCTTCGACACACATTCAGGCATTAGCATCAGGATCTTGGTGCAAAGGGTTTCGACCGCCTCATCGAGTCGAGTGAAATCCGTCTCCACCTTGGCAAGGAGCTTCTTGGCTGCCTCCTTGTCCGACCCCGTTTTGAAATCCCCGTACACGATATTGCCGAACTCATCGACAAACCGATCCGTCACCACCATGGGGTTGGGAATCCACTCTCCGTCCACTTTCAGGACCGGAACGACTTGGTTGATCAAACCGATATGAAGCGCCTTGTGGGCACTCCACATTTCACACAGGACCCCGCTTTCCATCGCGCGGGAGAACCCGACATAGAGCGGCAAGAAGTCGGTCGAGCCGCCGTCCGGTGCGGAGCCGTGTCTTGGGCCCGCCTGGCCGAAGCGCGCCGTATCGGCGGCGATGCTGAAATCGCAGGCCATCCCGATTTCCTGTCCTCCCGCGATACGCATCCCATTGACACGATTTACCACCGGTTTATCGCACCGGAGGATCGAATCCATCATGTCGTTGAAGAGGCGCATATACTGTTTGTACTCCTGGGGATTGCCGGAATAGTACTCAGCATACTCCTTCGTATTCCCGCCGGTGCAAAATGCTCTGTCGCCGACGGCCGAGAACACGCAGCAGACGACGCTCCGGTCTACGCTGGCCTCTCGAAAGGCAAGTATGACCTCCTTGACCGCCTCGGTGGTGTAACTGTTGTACTGCTTGGGATTGTCCAGCATGATCCATGCATTGAACAAACCATCGACGGTTTTTCCCGATGGATCTTTGGCGGGACGCAGTCCGTACTGGATCTCCTTGTACTCATAGCCCGACACGAGTGTATGGTCCTTCAGCATGGCACAGCTCTCCGTGCGTCGCAGTTTCAAAGGCAAACAGCTAGGTTCAGGACGTCCAATCCGGGATCAAGATCGCACGCTTATCGATGTTGTGGTCGGCGACCTCCTGGAGGACATCCGGAGCCTGGCTCATGGGATAAGCTTGAATGAACGGCGCTAAGGTGATCTTGCGATCGGTCGCTAACCTGAGCGCATCTGGGTAGAGTTCCGGCTTGCAGCCCCAAGTGCCCTGCACCGTTGCATCAAACGCCATCAAATTGCTGAGGCGAAGCTCCGTCTTGGCCAACGTGAAGCCAACCACCATTAACGTCGACGCAAACGTCAGCAGGCCGTAGGCTAACTCCTGCCCGCCGGGATGCCCGGAACACTCGAAGATCTTCCAACTGTGAGGGGCGCAGTTGCCCGTCTTAGCCTGTGTTTTCACTTGCTGCTTGATGGTCTTGAAGTCACTCTGGGACGAATCGATGGTAAGCTCCGCACCGTGGGTGGCGATCAAGTCGAGCCGTCGTTTGTCAACATCGACGGCAACCACCTGCGCCCCCAACGAAGCGGCGATTTGCACGCAATATGTGCCGACACCACCGACGCCAATCACGACAGCCAAATCTCCCTTCTGCAGACCGCTGCGAACAATCGCTTGGTAAGGCGTGGTCACCGCGTCGGCGATCACTGACAACTCACACAACTCATACTCACCCCTGTCCTCGACCGTGCACAGCCCCCGACCTGGCGTTACCACAAACTCGGCAAAACCACCATCGATGTCGTTCCCAGGCATGATCTGGTTGCGGCACACGTTTCCCCGCCCTGCCATGCACAATGCACATTCCCCGCAGGGAATCACGGCGGGTACAATCACCTCGCGGTCCAAAAGACCTTCAAAGTTCGAACCGACCTCAACCACAGTCCCACTGATCTCGTGCCCAAGCGTCAACGGGAGCTGTTTCTTTGTTGGCACACCCTCCTTCCAAAAACCGATGTCCGTATGGCAGACGCCACAACCGGCGACCTGTACCACAACCTCGTCAGCACTCGCTCGCGGTTGGG
>JBDHDY010000681.1:0-2152 GCA_039591275.1 Gemmatimonadota bacterium
GCGCGCATCGATCAGACTGGAGGCGACAACGAACTGCCAGTTGTCAGGTACTGGAACCGCCGTGAGCCGCAGGGGATCGAAATCGATCCGACACGCCGCGCTGTCTTGTGCACCTAGGCAGATGGCCTGATCCATGCCGCCGCCAGCAGTTCCCACGTAGCGCTCCGCCCTGGCCAACAGCTCTCCCAATTCGAGCGTTGCAATCGCCAGATCGTTGGCGTTAAGGAGTGCCATGGCTACTGCAACGACGAGGGCGGAAGATGAGGAAAGGCCGGCAGCAATGGGTATGTCGGAGTGAACGACCCCATCCATTCCTTCGAGAGGGCCATGTTCTATGGCAAGAGCCTGGCTCGGCGCCTTGACATAATTTCCCCAATCTCCTTTCGCGGAAGAGGTAATCGTCGAGCCCACTGTAAACGTGCAAGCTGGGAACCGTGGATCGGCGTTGACAATCCGGACATTTGAGTCTGCGCGTTTGCAGTAGAGTAGGACAACTCGCCGCTGAATAGCCATGGGAAGCACCGCGAGACCGTTGTAATCGATGTGCTCGCCGATGAGGTTCACGCGCCCAGGGGCGCGCACCACGTGCGTGGGTTCCATGGGGCCGAACGCCTTCCGGAACGTGTCCCGAGCGTCGCGGACGAGCGGGTCGATCCCCTCCCGATCGCTACTCATGCAGGCTACACCCAACTCCGCTCGCGAAATTGTCGTAGCGTGTCAGCCAGAGGATTCTCGTTGGCGTCGAGTAGCACGGAGCCGGCAGTTGCTTGCTGGATTGCGGCACTCGAAAGTGCTGCGATGCGGCGTGGCATGGTGGCAAGTGCCCCGGCGGTCATACCCGTTTGCACAAAGGCGCGTCGCTTCATCACCTGCTCCGATATCTGAGGTCAGGATTGTGAATGGGGGCCTCGGCAGATAGCCCACCCAATCCGAAAGATATGTGCCTATTGCAGGGCAAACCAGCATGCTTCATTGAGTGGGCGGTAGAGTCATGTTGTTGGGCGATTCGGATTGACGGATCGTGAGCACGTGGTGCAGATTCTGCAGACCGCGAGCCGCGGAGATCTTGCTGAGGTCGTCGGGCAATGAGCCGTATCTCAGCACATCACCGGTCTGTAACAACTCTAAGGAACATGAGACTACTCATCTTCAGGTCAGCCATGCTCAAGTGCCTCTGCATCCCTCTCGCTGCTTGCTGCGTTTGGAGCTCCGCATCGCGGGCAGCGGCACAGGAGCCACCGCCAGTGCGGGTGTGGGAGGACACGGTCTCTCTACCGACCTACGAGGAGGACCCGCCGGACCCGAACCCTCCCTTTGACTATTTTGCACCGAGACGCATCAATTATCCCTACACTATCCGCAACAATCTGACGGACCGCCGCGTGTCGAAGCCCTGGCGCGCTCTCATGCTCGAGAACGAGTACTTGAAGTGCGTCGTGTTGCCGGATCTTGGCGGCCACCTCTACAGCTGTACCGACAAACTGAACGGCGCGGAAATGTTCTACGCCAACCCCTCGATCAAGCTAACTCAGATCGGATACCGGGGAGCATGGGCCGCGTTGGGCATCGAGTTCAATTTTCCGGTTTCGCACAATTGGATGACGACGTCACCCGTGGACTACGCCATCACGACTGAGCCCGACGGAAGCGGGTCGGTCTGGGTGGGAAACATCGACCGTGTGCATGGTATGCAATGGACGGTTCAGCTCACCATCAGGCCGGGCCGGGCCGTGCTGGAACAACATGCGACGCTCTACAACAGAAGCGATTCACGCCATCGGTTTTACTGGTGGACCAACGCGGCGGTAGAGGTGTGGGATGACAGTCGGATTATATACCCGATGCGGTTTACGGCTTCACATGGCTTCCGCGATGTGGACACGTGGCCAGTGAACTCCAGGGGTGTGGACAACAGCGTGGTGGGAAATCACCGCTATGGTCCGGTCTCCCGTTTCAGCCACGGCAGCCGTGAAGCCTACATGGCAGTCTACCATCCACGCACACAGGCTGGTGTTGCGCACTACTCGCCCCCGCTGGACCTGCCGGCGAAGAAGATCTGGTCGTGGAGCAGTGATGCTGACGGGTTGGACTGGCGGCGGGCCCTTTCCGACAACAATAGTGCCTACGTGGAGATCCAGGCGGGACTGTTCAG
>JBDHDY010000682.1:0-2152 GCA_039591275.1 Gemmatimonadota bacterium
GCTCGGTGCGTGTCGGGACCCCCCAATCCACGAAAATAGCGTTCACTCGACTCGAAGACATAAATCGATCCGAGAGGTGGCGTGCCCTCCATCGCCTGCCCGGCTACACGAGCTGCGAGGAGAAGGCGCGGCGTGGCTGCGAAGAATCCTCTCGCGCTTACGGTGGTCCTGGTGTAAGTGACGTCGCCGGCGATGTCCGCGTCCGCACGGCTCACAATGGCTTCGAGGAGCACGCCGCGCTCTGACCCAACCTCGTCATTCCTCGAGTCATAGACCAACCCAATACGACCGCTGATATCGTTGGTTGGAACACCGATGGTGGGATCTACACCGTTGGTTTGGTCGGTGGCGAGCACGCTGGGACCTGATAGGGGCTCCACCTTCCACCGCTCCACATGCACGCCGACGAGCAATCTCACCCCCCCGAAGATCTTCCGTTGAACTTCGCCGCGGCCGAAATAGCGCGTGTTCAACGCTTCGAAGTAGTGTGGAGCGTTTGCGGGAACGTCATCGGAGTCGCTGGATGTGTTGTTCCCTAGGCCAAAATAGTTATCCCTGGCGCGACGGCGTCCCTCCAACGTTGCAGAGAAACGCCAGCCCTCGGTCAAACCGGGGGCGCGGGCATCCAGTCTGAATAACCAGCTACTCGAGGTTGATACCTGACCATCGGCACTCACCGACCACCGATATGGCGGAGGGATCTTGAAGTCCAATTCCTCCGGCAACTGCTGCGTCAACGCGAGAAAAGCACCGCCGGTCAGCCCGTCACGAGTCGTGAAGAAGAGCTTGGGATAGAACTGATCCCACGTATGCCCGGGCAGACGTTGTGCCCGGGCGTGGGGTGGCAGCGCCACGAGCAGTCCCAAGAGGCCTAGCTGAAGTCGCACTAGAGCTCTTCGAATAGTGGTGCGGTATCGTGTATGGCTGCTGTTTCCCCGTCAAAGGCCGAGTAACGCGACGGGTAAATGGTGCCAGCGCCGAATTCGCCCCGCTTGTTCACCGCGTAGAAGCTGAGGCCGAACTTAGGACGCCCTCGCTCGTTGAGGAGTCGTGGCTCTGTTGTGGCCGCCACCCGCCTCAAAGTCTCGAGAGCGGCATCAGTGGGGCTCATTCCCCTTCGCATGAATTCGACGGTGAGGAAGGCTCCGCAGACTTTGATGTTGGCCTCGCCACGCCCGGTCGAGCCGGCTGCCCCAACGTCGTTGTCCGTGTACTGGCCCGCACCGATGATCGGCGAATCACCTACCCGGCCGGGGATCTTCCACGCGAGTCCACTGGTCGTCGTGACCGAGGAGACATCTCCGCTTGCGTTGACGATGTTCATGTTGATGGTTCCCGTTGGCCGGACCACCATACTCTCATCCTCGTCGACGTTGATCCAGTCATCCTCGTTCCCACGGTTGGCGCGCCAGCTGAGCCAACGCTGGCGGGACTTCTCGGTCATGAGTTCCTCATCCTTGAACCCGTAGGACAATGCAAACTGTTTGGCCCCCTCACCCACCAGCATGATATGATCGGTGTAGAGGAGCACGTACTTGGCGACCACACTGGGCGTCTTAATGCCCTCGAGGGCCCCTACAGCGCCGGCTCGCCTCGTCGGTCCGTGCATGCAGGAGGCGTCGAGCTGGACTTTTCCGTGCTCGTTCGGCAACCCGCCGTAACCGACCGACGTGTCTTCGGGGTCCAGCTCCTGGATCTTCACGCCTTCGATTGCCGCATCGAGCGTATCCATCCCTTGCGCGATTAGCTGGCCGGCCCGCTCGACGCCGCGTAGACCGTTTGCCGAAGCCACCGCCACGTTTCGTGACGGTCGCTGGATGTGCACTGCGGGCCCCGCCACGTGCTTCGCTGCAGCCGGTAGGCAGATGGCGGCCCCGGCCGCGACGCCGGATGCGGCGCCCAAGAATTCGCGACGGGAAAGGGAGTCAGACACGGGTACCTCCTCGTTGTGAAAACACAGCTTTGGAAACTTCGGGGATTAAAAGGACTGGTCAGTTTGCTGTCAACTTGATCGTGGTCCCTGTGGCGAGTTACGTTCGAACAATGTTTGGCTGGCCACGTATGATATGGCCCATCGACCAAGGTGAGGACGAATTGCCCAGGGAGCTCCTCGCCTTTTCACATCCAAGGAAAGCTATCTCATCGGCCGGGC
>JBDHDY010000683.1:0-2151 GCA_039591275.1 Gemmatimonadota bacterium
CGTGCTGCGACCGGCCGCCCGCGGCGCATCCAATTGTCCGGCAATTCAAGCGGCCTGTGCTGACACCACGTCCGTTGCGCTCAAGTAGTTTTATCTATTTGCCTAAGTGTCTGGCCCGAAAAGAGTTGAGTGATTTCAGGGGGTTGTGATTCTCTCGTTTGTGTCTGAGCAAGTGAGGAGGCACAACATGTGGACTGAAATCACTCGCCCCCAATATGAGCGGTCGGGCCTTCGCTACGCAAGCGACCTGAGGGACGAGGAATGGAATATGATTGCTCCGTACCTCCCCGCCCGCAAACGGGTTGGCCGGCCTCGGACGACGGACTTGCGCGAGGTGCTGAACGCTATCCTGTACATGGCGCGCACGGGTTGCCAATGGCGGATGCTTCCGAAGGAGTTCCCGCCGCGCAGTACGATCCAGCGTTACTTCTATGCTTGGCGTTCTGACGGAACGTTGCACGCTCTCAACCATCACCTTCTCATGGCGGCGCGTGAAGCGGCGGGGCGCGAGGCCAGTCCGTCGGCCGGCGTGATCGACAGCCAGTCGGTGAAAACCACGGAAAGTGGTGGTATCCGGGGCTTTGATGCGGCCAAGTTGGTCAAGGGGCGCAAGCGCCATATCATCACCGACACCGGTGGATTGCTGGTCGGTGCCATGGTCCACGCCGCCGATATCCAGGACCGAGATGGCGCCCCGGCGTTGCTGGCTTCGATCCGCTCGGCCTTTCCCTGGCTGCGTCATGTCTTTGCCGATGGCGGCTATGCCGGGCCGAAGCTCACGGAGGCTCTTGCCAAACTCGGCACCTGGACGCTGGAAATCGTCAAGCGCTCGGATACCGCCAAAGGCTTCGTGCTGTTGCCCCGACGGTGGGTCGTCGAACGGACCTTCGCATGGTTCGGACGCAACCGGCGCCTCGCCAAGGACTTCGAGAAAACCATCGAAAGCGCCGAGGCATGGCTCCTGATCGCCAGCATCCAACTCCTCACACGGAGAATCGCAAGGGCTTGAAATCAATGAAGCCGCTTATGCACATGCGTCCGGTCGCCCCAACATGTTGTAGGTGATCGGCTTGCTGCGAATGGCGATGGCGAACAGGGAGCGGAAGGCAGCGTGTCGTGTTCGGCGTCGGTTGAAGCGGAACACGAACTCGTCGAGATAGCTTTGCAGGTGCTTGGCGCGCAGCCCGTGGTAGACGCCGCGCGCCCATCCCTTGAGGTTAGAGAACACCTGATGGATCCATGGCAACACGACGTGGGCGGCCATGGCGCCGATGACGTGGGGTTCGTGAGTCTCGACCGGGACCGCGGCATAGCCGGCCCAGCCGTCGGTCTTGGCGGTGCCGGCGGCGGCAATGTTGTGGCCGATAAAGCGGTTGAGGTTGCCGGCGCCGTAAGACGCGATCTCGGCCAGGCGCAGGCGGCCCGGCGTATTGCCGGAACCGACCTCGACGGCGCCGACGACGAGCAGCTTGCCGTCGTGGCTGCGCCCGGTGCCACGGGTCACGGGATCATTCTTGGTGCGGAATGGCAGCGTGGTCTCGTCGACCTCGACCAAGCCCGACAACGGGTCACGCTCGGGATCGACCATCGCCCGGCGCAGCTTGGCGGCCAGCGTCCAGGCGGTGCGATAGGAGCCGATGCCGAGTTGCTTCTGGAGCTGCACCGCCGAAATGCCGTTCGAGTGCGTCGCCATCAGATACGCGGCCCAGAACCAGATCGTGAGCGCGAGCTTGCTGCCATGCAGGATCGTCCCGGCCGTCACCGAGGTCTGGCGATGGCAACGGGCGCATTCGAAGGTATGCGCCTTGCCACGCAGCGCCCAGCCGTGGTGATGGCCGCAGCGCGGGCATTCGAAGCCCTCGGGCCAGCGCACCGACGTCAGCCACGTCGCGCAGGCATCGTCGTCTGGGAACATGCGTTGGAAGGCGATCAGGCTGTCGGGGAAGCGATCCATGGGGCGGCTCCTGTGTTAGAACAAACCAGGAACATATTATCCCGAAACCGTCCCCGACGCAACATCTCGTATCGCCGGAGCGTCGTGCATAAGCGGCAAATGAAAATTTACGAATGCTGCGTGAGCTCTATCCTTTGGGTATTATGGGCGAAAAGGTCCGAGCCCGGACCTGGGCGCGCGTCGGTGACCGCCGGCCG
>JBDHDY010000684.1:0-2842 GCA_039591275.1 Gemmatimonadota bacterium
TTCCGCGCACGAAGACCGCCGCCGCCATCAATATGGACGGATTGAACATCTATGGACCGATGAACGACATCACGGTCATCGGATACGGCAATTCGGAGCTCGATGAGTATCTCGCAGCTGCGGCGCGCGACCAAGACCGGGTGGTGCGCAGCGACCCCGAGCCGGAGAAGGGGTTCTATTACCGGTCCGATCATTTCAGCTTTGCCAAAGAGGGCATCCCCGCCCTGTATACCGACAGCGGGACCGATCACGTAGAGCACGGCGCGGAGTGGACCATGGCGAGGCGGGACGAGTATACCGCCCAGCGGTACCACAAGCCCAGCGATGAATTCGACCCCAACTGGGATCTGTCCGGGGCCATTGACGATCTACACATTCTCTTCGCCGTCGGTTACCGCCTCGCGGTGAGCGACGACTTCCCCAACTGGCGTGATGGGGTGGAGTTCAAAGCGAAGCGAGATGCGGAGATGGGGAGTAGGGATTGAGGTGAGAGGTGAGAGGGCAGTGGGGGCAGATGGGGCAGAAGAGTGTGCCCTCCCTTCCCGCTGCCCCTTCTGCCCCTCCTGCCTTTTTCTTCCCTCTCACTTCCCTCTCACCTCAATCAAAGCTGGCAGCTGGCCGCTGGCAGCGGGGGCGGGGAGGAGGAGGAGACTCACTGCCCAATCGTGTAACTGAGCCTCGTGGTCACCAGCATATCGTGCTTCTTGATGCCCGGCTGCGGCCGGTTGTTCAGCTCGTTCAGGATCCCGAATCGAACGCCTATTCCTTTGTATAAGGGGGCTGTGATACTGGCGTCGGAGATCAGCCGGAAATCGCTCATTTCCTCAAGCCAGGCAAAGATCGCTGGTCCCACGGTCTGGCGGACGGTGGACCCTATCGCGGCAACCCCCGCCGTGGCTGAGCCGCCCGGGATGAAGCTCTCGCGGCGGGCACCTCCGGACAGTGAGAACCGCAGGTCAGTATTCTCCGTCCTGACGGCCTGGTAGCCAAACCCGGCGTTGTAAGTGGAACGCAGCGAGATGTCCTGGAATCGATCGCGTTCCTGCCGGGTGGACGTGAAGAGAAAGAATCTCCCTGTGACGAAGATGTCCACCCGCAGCTGGACGTAGTATTTGCTGACGGTCGTTTCGAAGCCGCTCTCTGCGACCTCACTTTCCTCCCGGTTGAAGCCAGCGGTCAGCGTCAGACGGTCCTTGGGGCTCCTGCGGGCTAGCTCGAACGTTCCGGAAACCCCCCGGGCCCGACTGTTTCCGCTCTTGTCCGAAAAACCCACGGCCATATTGGTGCTCCAGAATCGGCCAATGGGTCGAAAGAGCCCGATCTCCACGGGTACGAGCGATGCGAGGTTGTCGGGATCTCCCACGGCTTCAAGGGCGGACGGCGAGATCGTTTGCGCCGTGCCGTCCGCTCCCACGATCTGCAGGCCGGTGGGACCGGGAGTGATAATGGTGGCCAAGACGGTCCCGTCAGTCAGACGGACGCCGATCGGGCCGTCCGTTTGAACCGATATCACCTGAGAGACCGGGAGCTCCGCCTCGTTTCCGGCGAAGCTAACCTTCCAAACGCCACCTTCGATGGCGGTGAGCGTGCCCGTTAGACGGTCACCATTCTCTAGCGTCAGAGTGTGTTGACCGAGGGCAGGTTTGGAAACGGCTACGAGGCTGAGTGCGAGCGCAAGAGGGAAGGCTCGCGTAGGTCGAATCCGCGCTGGTTGTGAAGTGGTCATACATAGTCCTGTGAATCGGGAGATTGGGCTGTGAGAGCTTGTGAAAAAAATTCCTTGGCTCAGTCTACGAGTGGTGTTGTGTCGTGGCGCGCGCGCCTCTTTCGAGCTCGCAGCCGCACGCGCCGCGATCAGCCGGACGTACCGCGATCTCTTTCACACGCTCTGAGAAGACGTGAATCTAGTCGGCAGAAATGGGCAAAGGTACCCCGAGGAGTGGTGTCAGTGCCCGACGCCCAGGATGCCGCTCGCTGCAAGCGTCAGGATGACGACTTCCAGTAGCGCCATGGCTGCGTAAACCTTGTCTTTCTTCCTGACAAGTGTTGGAATGATTCCCAGAAAGCAGACGATCGTCACCACTGAAAGAACGGCGATCCCTAGGAAATTGAGATAGTCTCCCTTTCCGAGGGCGGAGAGCCAGGACCACCCGGTTATGGGGCGCTCCCGGTGCAGATGGTCGTGGTTTGTTGCTTCCCCGTATTCGTGGGCACTCATCTCCCAGTAGTCCGGCAGCTCTTGAACGGGCACCGCCGGCGCGATGATGCCGGATACGTAGAGGGCAAAAGTGATCAGTAGAACGGCCAGCCCGATGGACATACCGATCTCCAGGATTCTCGCATAAACGATCTGTTCTTCGTTTACGCTCGGGGTGCTCACATCTTCAGTCATCTCGATGTCTTCCCCTCCGTCCTAGACGATGAACGGGATACCCAATCCTTTGGTGATCGCCTTTGTTCCGGCAAAGAGCAGAAGGCCGATCACAATCCAGCGAACGTAGGACGGCTTGGCTATTCTGAGGATCCGCACGCCGATGAACGATCCCAGCATGATGCCGACGAGCGAAGGCACGACCATCATGGGGATCACACATCCTTTGTTGATGTAGACCCAGGCCGCCGACGTATCCGTGATCGAAAGAAGGAACTTGCTGGTTGCAACACTGATTTTGAGCGGCGCGCCCATGACCAGGTTCAGGACGGGAACGTTGGCCCAGCCCGCACCGAGCCCGAACATACCAGCCATGAAGCCGATCACGATGAAAAGGGCCAAGCCGGTTAGTGTCCGGTGTACCTTCCAGTCGATTGTCTGGCCCATACTGGCCTCTCGGTACACGCCGTA
>JBDHDY010000685.1:0-2145 GCA_039591275.1 Gemmatimonadota bacterium
GATGCGGCTCTGCGGGTCGAGGCCGGCCTGGGGCTCGTCGAGAATGAGAATCTCAGGATCGTGCACGAGTGCGAGGGCGATGTTCAGCCGGCGTTTCATGCCGCCGGAGAGAGTTTTGGCAAGCTTGTTTCTTCTGTCGCTGAGACCGAGCGTGTCCAGCAACTCGAGAGCCTTCTGTCGCGCTGTACCGCGACGCAGATCGTACTGTCGCCCAACGAACTCCAGTTGTTCGAAACACGTTAACGTTTCCCACACGACGATGTCCTGAGGACACAGGCCCATGAGACGCTTGCTGCTGCGCTGATGGGTATCGGTCGGGCGGCCGGCGATCGTTATCTCGCCGCGATCGCTCTTCAACAGTCCGCAGATCATGTTAATAGTCGTCGTCTTACCGGCGCCGTTGGGCCCGAGGAACCCGAAGATCTCGCCCCGCCTCACATCGAATGAGAGCCCGTCGACCGCCAAAATATCTCCATACGATTTTTCCAGATCGCGAACACTGAGCACGACATCCCGCTTTTCAGTGGGCGTCGTCATAGTGTCCGGTCGCATAGGGGGAGCATGGCAACTAACCCACCGCCATCCAGATCCAGCCGATGATCTTGAGGATCGGACGGATGGGTGCCGGCCACGCTGTCGGCCAGTCCATATATGTGCAGTAGCTCCAAAGGAAGAACAGCAAGCAGCCGAGAGAGACGGAGAAAAAGCCGAGACCACCAATTCTCTTGTCGTCGCGTCGCGTCAGGACGCGAGCGACGGCAGAGCGCGTGCAGGACGCAATGGTGGTGTGCATGGCTCGGGCGGTGGCAGCGTGCATGATGGGCGCTGTGGGGTTATGCCCTTTGCTCTCGCCACAACCACACCGCCAGCGCCCCCAGCGCGAAGAACACAACGAGGCTGGGCCACATCGGTACGATGGTGGAAGCGACGGTGATGTCCACCTGGGATACGAAACGTGCCAGGTGGCCGAGGGCGACAACACACAGGAATACCAGGGTTACGATCACAGACGGTTTCATCGATCCAGCTCCTGATGAGGTCCGATTACCTTAGTGGTGATTGCGCAATCGAAAAGCACAGACGGTTATGTGTCAACGTCTACCTCGCCGCTCGCCTCGGATTCGGCCGGTGGCTGTCCAGCCTGTTGCGATCCCTCTCGGCCAAATGCCGTCAAGCCGCCGAGAGCGCCAAGTCCCATGGTCTCCACTGCTGTGGACGGGACAATGATCATGGAGCCCTTCTGCCTCAATCCCTCGTAGACCATGTTCATCGCCCGCAGGTGGAGGGCGACGGCGTTGTCACGGTAGTGCTCGGACGCGCGGGCGAACTTCTCCGCAATCTCAGTCTCCGCCGTGCCGAGAATGATGCGGCTCTGTCGTTCCCGCTCGGCTTGCGCCTGACGCGACATGGCGTCCTCGAGGCCCTTGGGGATGATGATGTCGCGTATCTCGACGGCTTGCGTCGTGACGCCCCAGCCGCTGGTCTTCTCGTCGAGCACCTTTTGAATCTCGTGTCCCAGCCGATCGCGTTCGGACAACAACACTGCGAGGTCGTTCTTCCCGATGGCGTTGCGCAATGCCGTCTGGGCCGAGAGCAACACCGCATCGTCGAAGTGCTCGACCTCCAGCACCGCCTTCTGCGCATCCCACACCATCCAGAACGCAATAGCATCGACATTGACCGGCACCGTGTCGGCGGTCAGCGTCGTCTCCGCCCTGAAGTCACTGACACGAACCCGCTGGTCGACAAACTGGGCGACCTTGTCGATGACCGGGACAATGCCGAAAAGACCAGACTTGCGAAGCCCCCGAAACTTGCCGAATCGCAGCAACACGGCTCGCTCCCACTGGTAGGCGATCTGAATCGCCGGGGCGAGGAGGAGCGCCACCACGGCGGCTGCCAATAGGATCTCGCTGTCGGGGCGCATCTTGAGGTAAATGAGCAGGCAGGTCGCCGTACCGAGGATGACGACCGCCTCCCATACCTGGGTCAATCGTATGAGCAGGGCGAGGGTGAGGGCCGACCCGAGCGAGAGCAGGACGGCATTCATGGTGAATGCATAATTGTTCAGGTGCACTACCAGTCCGATCACGAAGATCGCGACAAGCAGTAGGGAGTTGAGAGGTGCGAATCGGAAATCCGCCC
>JBDHDY010000686.1:0-3446 GCA_039591275.1 Gemmatimonadota bacterium
AGCACCATTCGATCACTCGAAGCTCATGGTAGTGGACGGCGCGTGGGGGTTGATCGGGTCTGCCAACTGGGATCCGCGGAGCCTGCGACTCAACTTCGAGTTCAGCGTGGAGTGTTATGATGCGGAGTTTGCGCGAACGCTCGAACACTTAGCAGAGGAAAAGCTCAATCGGGCCCGGCGGCTCACCAAAGCAGATGTCGATGCGCGGAGCCTCCCCGTGCAACTCCGCGATGGGTTGGTGAGGCTGTTTGCGCCGTATCTATAAAGTGAGAAGGGAGAAGTAAGAAGGGAGAAGGCCCTGCTAAAGTGAGAGGTGAGAAGTGAGAAGTGAGAGGGCCCCGCCCCACGCCAAGACGGACCGGCGAAGCGTGATTACAGACTGACGAATGCGAATCTGCAATCTGCATTCGTCAATCGTCACTCTGCAATCGCTGTTATCTGCCCGCTCCCCGCTCCCCGTTCTACGGCTTCAATCTCTCCCTGACCTCGCTCGGCAAGATCTCCCACACGTACTCCACTCGCGCGCCTCGTTGCGTTTGGAAGGGATCTCCAGGCGTCGGTGACCGCACTGCCGCATAGTGCACGGCTACGACGGTTTCGTCCGCACCGATGAGCGGG
This sequence comes from Gemmatimonadota bacterium, assembly GCA_039591275.1. Lineage (GTDB taxonomy): Bacteria > Gemmatimonadota > Gemmatimonadetes > Gemmatimonadales > GWC2-71-9 > JBDHDY01. The sequence goes on from JBDHDY010000686.1 coordinate 619, forward strand.
CCACCGCTGCCACCGCCGGTCGTGGATGCGGTGTGAATCACTTCCGTCGTGGTTGTGTCGCTAACCCCTCCCGTAGTCACCAGAGGCTGGATCAGGCGTCGTGCGGCCAGCTCGCGCGCCAAGAGAATGGGGTCCTCGCCGGTACGATTCAGAATCTCGGCCCGTGACAGCGAGTCCACGCGAAACAGGAGGTTGTGCACGCCGGTGGGATACCCGATGAATACGACGTCTTCACCGGGGGCCACCCGCACCTCACCGCCAGCCAAGGGGAGCGCCGGCGCACTCACGGTCGGCGTCACGCTACGCAGGATTGCAACGTCTGCGTCCGGTGACGTTGTGTGGACGACGAGCGAATAGGCCCGATCTCCGGGGGGAAAGAAGGCCTGGAGGACGATGAAACGAGGCTCCACATCGAGGCCGCGTGCTTCGAAAAACTCCAGGTCCTGCCGAGAGGCCCAGGGCTCAGCGACATGGCGGTTGGTAATGATCCACCCGGTGGTGTCCACCAGAAAGCCGGTGGCGGATCCCTGGCGCTGAAGCGGCGGTCCCGATCCGCCGAACTCGATGCGCGGGATGATCCGTCCGTCCCGCGTTTGCATCATCTCGGGTTGCCCTTGTTCGTCCAGCTGGTAACGCAATAGGCGCGTGCCCCCGCGCTCGGAGAAACCGTAAGAGAAGACGATGAGCCCGACGCCGCGGCTGTAGGTGCGAGTAAAGGTCTCGCGGAATCGAGCGTTGCTTCTCGCCCGTAGGTTGCTCTCTTCGACTATCTCCAGTAGCGAGTCGTAGCGCGATTGCACGTCGGCAAGATCTTCTGCAAGCAGCGCCCGGGAGCCACGCTCGTCTTCCAGAGCGGCGGCGAAGTCGGCCAACGCTGCCTGGAGCTGGCTCCTGCTCCACTGCTGCCACGCGAGGAGCGCCGCCAGGCCGAGCACCGTCAGGCCTGCCAGGGTAAGGGTGGTACGCTTGGCTCGCTTGGACGAGCGCTGGTAGGCCATCACCATGAACTCGCGCGTGGAGGAGAAGCGTCGGGAGGAGCCATCGCCGACGGTGTCCTGCTCCCGAGCCTCTGCCGCCTGAGAGAGCCTTTGGGGAGCCTTCGGGTCAGACAGATCCAGGGTGGGAGTCAGCTCGTCGTCCCCGGCGACAAACTGGGCGGAAGGGCCACCGAGGCCGAACTCAATCACATCGCCGGCCGCGAGCTCCCGCTCGGTGATCCGCTCCCGATTGACGAAAGTGCCGTTCCGACTGTTTTCGTCCCGAATGACGAAATGGCCTTCCCGGAAGAAGATCGTCGCGTGTTCGGCGGAGACGAGGATCTCGTCGGGAGAGAGCTTGATAGCCTGGGTGGACTGCCGGCCCACGCTCTGTTCACCCTGGACGAGGTCGATGCTGGTCCCCGACCGGCCTCCAGTCAGGAAGACGAGTTTGGCATTCATGGGCCCGCGGCGGCCACCAGTCTGAGTGGGGAGGAGAAGGGCGAGCCGGTAATTTGGGGCCAAAGCCCCCACCGGCAACCCCCGGCCTCCCCTCCCAGCACCCCACCGAGATTGGGCCGCGGATAAATGCGGTTTTTTGGGAGGTTCCCTTCCCCCATCCGCACCGGTGAAGCGGACCGCGCACCGCACCCTGCACTTGGGCGGCCCAAGCCCCAAGCCCAAATCCCCAAGCCCCTGGGCAGGGAGGGGTCGGGGGGCCTGAAACTTTCCCCGCCTCCCCCCTCGTATGTAAGCTTGAGAGCAGAAAGGATGAGCGAATGGGTGCCAGAAAGAGGCCGTGGGGCGTCATAGCCGGCCCGATCATATTCTTTGTGGGCCTCGGGATTTACTGGGGTGTGCAGAAGGCCGAGGGATTGAAGGAGCAGGTGGAGGACTGGGGATACCGGCTGGAACACACGGCGGAGCCCGTGGCCGTGACGCTACCGTACATGCCGCTATTCGTCGATGGGGAAGTGGATCGGCGGGATCGATACGGTGATGGTGCTCCGGGCGAAGGTAGGCTCCATCGACAGTCTCCGCATCGCGGTGTCCGTCGATGAGGACGAAATGGAGGCGCTCGAGGGCTGCTTGCTCCGTCTCCGGGTGCGTTCGGCCGAGCCGCCGTTTTTCCAGAGCGCTCTCGCATGCACCTCGAACACGGAAGGGCTGGTGCCCTTTGGCCACGTTAACGTAGCAGACGCGCAGATGACTATGCCGGTCATGGTGGAGCTGGACGAGCTTCCGTGCGAGCACCGCATGGATATCCACGGTGACGAGCTTCGTCGGGAGGCCCGGGTTCTGCGCAGCCAGGCCCGAGAGATGAGGGCCGCGATTCGGGAGAGTGTGCGGGCGGAAGTACGGCAGAAGGTGCGGCGGCCGATCCCCTAGCCCGTCGTAAGATCCTGCATGGAGAAAGGCCCCGAGGCGGCATTGCTGCCTCGGGGCTTTACATAATCTATCGTCCGTGTTGGTGTGGTGCCTAACGGCGGTCATCCCGCTTTGCTGGGACGTTTCCCCGGGCCTTTTTGCGGCTTCTTATCGGTGGATTGGCTGGTCGAATCGAGACTCTTGCGCTCCTTGCGGAGGTGCTCGATGAGCTTCTCGGCTTGCTGCGATTGCGAACTCAGCGCCTCAGCCTTTTCCACGGCATCGGCGAAGAAAGTCTTCTCCTGCTGCAACTTCTCGAGGTTCGTGTCGAGTTCGCGGACTAGTGTGTCGACCTGAGTTAGGCGTTCGCCAGCCGCGTCGATATCCCGCTTCTTCTGTTCGAGCCCCTCGAGCATCTCGCGGACGTCTTGTATCTGTTTCACCACGTCGTCGAGCATCGTCCGATTCTCAACGATCTCCTGT
>JBDHDY010000687.1:0-2426 GCA_039591275.1 Gemmatimonadota bacterium
GAGTGGGGATTCAATATCGAGCGGCGGCTCGAGCGTTTGCAGGAAACCAGCCGATGGTCTAGCCCGAGGCGAGACGCCAAGATCTCGCAGTCGAGTCGCGCAGGTCTGCTCACGAATCTCCCCGACTTCAGGTTCGGCGTGGGACTCTCGGTAAGGCCGGCAGTCGTTAGCGGAGTCGAGAAACGAGAACCCACCGTCGCCACCGAAGCCACCGCCGACCCGAGCCTGGACGTTACCCAGCGGCTCGGAGCCAACGCCGTCGCATCAGCCACCGTCAATACGGATTTCGCCGAAACGGAAGTGGACACGAGGCAGACCAACCTGACGCGTTTCTCATTGTTCTTTCCCGAGAAGCGTACGTTTTTCCTGGAAGGCTCGGACATCTTCGATTTCGGGATCGGCCTCCAGTCCCGCCGGAGCACCGACCTGGTGCCCTTCTTCAGTCGCCACATCGGTCTGCTGGAAAGACAGGAGGTTCCGCTTCGCGTCGGGGGCAAGGTGAACGGACGGGCCGGCAACACGAACTTCGGCGCCCTGGCCGTTCGCACCGGCAAGGTGGAGGACCTGGTCTCCGCCACATCGATGGGCGCGGCTCGCGTCAAACAGAACATCCTCAGCGAATCGTCGGTGGGTGCCCTTGCAACGTTCGGCGATCCACAAGGACGCGATGGCAGCTGGATGGCAGGGGCAGATTTCACGTTTCAAACGTCCAGGCTTGCTGGGAACAAGAATTTTCTGTTCGGCGTGTGGGGGTTGGCGACGGACCGGGACGGTCTCGAGGGTGACAAGACGGCCTTCGGCGCCAAGATTGATTACCCGAACGACGTGTGGGATATAGCGCTCGTGTACAAGCGGATCGGCGATGCGTTCGATCCGTCACTCGGTTTCGTGCCACGGCGCGGCGTCCAGATCCTGAGCGGCGGCGTCAATTTCCGCCATCGCCTTCAGTCGTCCTCATGGATGCGCTGGATGTTCTACGAGCTCATACCCGCTATCGTGCTCGATTTGGATGGACAGTGGGAGACCTACAAGGTCTTCACTGCTCCGGTCAACTGGCGATTTGAAAGCGGCGACCGTTTCGAATTCAACATCCAACCGGAGGGGGAACGCCTGGTTGCACCGTTCGAAATCGCCGAAGGGGTCCTCATTCCGCCGGGATCGTACCACTGGGTGCGGTACCGCCTCGAAGGAGACATAGCCGCCAAGCGCCAGGTCAGCGGGCGCGTCTCGTGGTGGTTTGGTGACTTCTATGACGGTTCCCTTCAGCAGCTGACGGTCCGGCTCGCCATCAAGCCCTCTGACACAGCTTCTCTCGAGCTGACCGCTGAACGCAATACGGGGAGCGTGTCCGCCGGCGATTTCACTCAGGAGCTCCTTGGTGGACGGATCCGCGTCAACTTCTCTCCTGATCTTCAGTTGAACAGCTTTGTCCAGTACGACAACGACACTCGCATCTTCGGAACGAACACTCGCCTGCGGTGGACTTTCCATCCGTTGGGTGACGTTTTCGTCGTGTACAATCACAACGTGGCGGATCTCACCGACCGATGGGAGTTGGACTCAGCGCAGTTGCTTGTGAAATTTCAATACGCCGTGAGGATGTGAGACAGCAGCCAGCGACCAGCGGCCAGTGCGACACGTTCTGTTTCAGGTCAGACTCAATCGACGCGATCGTGGCCCCCCCGCACCACCTCTTCCGAGGTCCTAGACCACAAGGTATGTTGCGACAATATGTTGGAGTTCTCCGACTGGCTTGGCGGAGACAGCTTCCGAAATGCCACAAGCGTGTCGCGTTTCAAATTAGAACCTGTACGCCCGCTTTTCTAAAGACCCCGTGAATCTTGCGAGGCTGATACCATGAGAACGATTACTCGAGCCGCTGCGGCAGCGGCCATCCTCACCGTGATGACCGGTGTGAGTGAAACCCTGAGCGCACAATACTCAGGCACCGAGCCCGCCGTCTTTGCCGGGTTCAAGTATCGAATGATCGGGCCCGCCCGAGGTGGGCGCGTAACCACCGTGACCGGCGTCGCCGAGCAGCCGAACGTGTTCTACATCGGGGCCGTGGGCGGCGGGGTCTGGAAGACGACGGACTACGGGCAAAGCTGGTGGAATATTTCCGACGGCTACTTTGCCACCGGCTCAAAGCTGGTGGAATATTTCCGACGGCTACTTTGCCACCGGCTCCATGGGAGCCATCAACGTCGCGGACTCAGATCCGAACATCGTTTATGCGGGCACCGGATCAGACGGTATCCGGAGCAACGTGATTACCGGCAAGGGAGTCTACAAATCCACCGACGCCGGCAAGGCGTGGACCTTTGTTGGGCTCGAGGACGTGGGGCAGATCGGAGCCGTTGAGATCCACCCCAGCAACCCGGACATTGTCTTCGTCGCCGCTCTAGGCAACGCCTTTGCGCCGAGCT
>JBDHDY010000688.1:0-2317 GCA_039591275.1 Gemmatimonadota bacterium
GAGTGCCATCCGCCATGCAACATCAGGAGCGAGCCCTTCCTCCATGAGTTCTCTGGCTCTCATCTCGAGGTAGAAGCGAATCTCCTCTCGCACTTCGACATCGAGTTTTGCTGGCAGCTCAGGCGTGCGCTGTGCGCGACGACAAAAAGACATATACATCACTCCAATCGCAGCGCCACCATCGGATCGACACGACTCGCCCGCCGAGCAGGCAGGTAGCTCGCGACAACGGAAATCACACCCAACAACAGCGTGACGCCGGCGAATGTCGTGAAGTCAGTGGCGCGAACTTCAAATAACATACTCGACAGCAACTGAGTCGCCGCCACAGCACCGGCCACGCCGAGTGTAACACCCAGGAAAGTGAGCCTCATTGCCTGGCGGACGACGAGAGCCGAGATGTCGCGCTCCTGAGCGCCCAGAGCCTTCCGCACACCGATCTCCGGCACGCGTTGCGAGACGGTGTACGCCATCACGCCGGCGATGCCGATGGATGCAAGAAGCAAGGCGACTGTGGCAAATATCGTGAGCAGCGTCGTGCGGAAACGTGGCTGGGCAATGCTCGCACTTACCACACTCTCCATGGTGCGCACGCGGTTGATCGGAACAGTCCCATCGAGATCCCAAATCGTGCGCCGTGCCATGTCAGCCACGGACGCCGGTGCCACGGTCGTCCGGAGTGCTAGAGTCATCCAGCGCCGCATCCAGTCTTGGCGTTCCTGCGCCTGGGGGCTGTAGAACGCCATACTCGCGTCGCTCGCCAGGCTCAGCTGCCTTACGTCCCTGACGATACCCACGATCTCACGTGACGTGCCGTTTGCCGTCATCAGCTTTCCAATGGGATCTTCATCGGGATACTGCCGCCGCGCCAGCGCCTCATTGACGATGGCCACCTGCGTGCTCCCGGAATCGTCGGCGACGGTGAAGCTCCTGCCTCTTACCAGGGTCATCCCCATCACCCGGAAATAGTCGACGGTAACGGCACGCACCTCGGCACATATGACTCTGCCCTCTCGATCTCGCTGGGTCTCGGCCGGGCGGTCGTCGCGGAAGATACCCGCGCAGCTAAAAGAGCCTGTCATGGGCAGGAAGCTGATCGCGCCAGCTCTTTGCACTCCGGGGATGGCTTCGAGGCTCGCCGTTAGATCGTCGTAGAATCGCGTGAGATCCCTATGTTCAGGGTGATTCGCCCGCGACGGCGCGATGCGCATGGTCAGCACGTTCTCAGTGTCCAACCCAACGTCCACCTGCTGGAGGTTCTTGAAACTTCTGATCAAGAGCCCGGCGCCCGTCAGCAGCACCAGCGACAGTGCGATCTCGACCACGACCAGCCCACTCCGCAACGTTTGACTTCGCGCGCTCGCAACAGCACCTCGCCCACCCTCCTTGAGCACATCCGTCAAATGGGCCTTGGTCGCTTGCAGCGCGGGAACAAGCCCGAATAGAACGCTCGTCATGATCGAGGCACCCAACGTGAACAGCAGAACAGCTCCGTCAACCTGGATCTTGCTTGCCCGAGGTATCGCCGTGCTCCCAAGCGCGACGAGATATCCGGTCCCTGCCCACGCCACGGCAAGCCCCAACGCTCCGCCCGCAACGGAAAGCACCAAGTTCTCTGTCAGAAGCTGTCCGAGCAGCCGGCCACGGCCGGCGCCCAGGGCGGTGCGCAGTGCCAGTTCCCGCTCTCTGACAACTCCGCGGCTGAGGAGCAAGTTGGCCACGTTGGCACACGCGATGAGCAGGACCAATCCGACCGCCCCTAACAGAATCAGCATTGCGGGGCGCGCAGAGCCGACCATGCGTTCCTTGGCCGTCATGAGCCGCACGCCCTCGGCCGTATTGAACGCGGGATATTCGTCACCCATCCACGTAGCAATCACGTCCATGTCCGCCTGGGCCCGCTCGAGGGAGACGCCGGGCTTGAGCCGTCCGATGACCCGCCAGCTGCGATTCCCCCGATTCAGCACGGCCTCGTCCCACCAGGGAGGTCGCGCTTGCCAGAGTTGCGGCTGTCCGAGAGGCGACTCGAAATCGGCGCCCGCGATGCCTACCACAGTGTACGGCTCACCGGCCAAGTTGAGCGTCCGCCCAATCACCCCAGGATCACCGCCAAAGCGGCGTTGCCACAAGCCGTAGCTCAGAGCCGTAGCTCAGGACGACAACAGGATCATGCCCCAGTTCCTCTTCCTCCGGGAGGAAAAATCGTCCGAGCGCCGGTTGCACACCCAGGATGTCGAAGAAGCTCGCGGAGACGGAGGCCCCAACGAGACGCGACGACTCCCCAACTCCGAGCAGGGTTGGGCTCCACCACCCATAG
>JBDHDY010000689.1:0-2139 GCA_039591275.1 Gemmatimonadota bacterium
CACACACTTGGGGCGTAACTACGCTTGGCCGGGCAATATCCGCGAGCTAGAGCAATGCGTGCGCAGCGTGCTGATTCGCAAGGAATATCATCCGGCGCGCCCACGCGACGTCTCTGCTCAGGAGGACTTCGCGAGAGCCGTCGGCAGCGGCACGATGACGGCCGATGAGCTGTTACGACGCTACTGCACCTTGGTCTACTCGCAGACGGGAAGTTATGAGGAGACGGCGCGCCGCGTGAAACTCGACCGTCGCACCGTCAAGAGCAAGGTCGATTTAAAGCTCCTCGCCAAGCTCCAAACCCCTGGATAGAAGATATTTCCAAGCGAAAAATCCGATCGGAATCAGTGGACGCTGGTGACACTGCTTGCGCCGATGGTGAGGGCGGGGACGTAGGTGATGAGCAGGACGACACACAGGAGCACGAGGAGGAACGGGATGACGTCTCGATAGATATGCACTAGGGGCTTCTCAAAGCGATAGGATGCGAGAAACAGGTTCATGCCGACCGGCGGGGTGAGATACCCGAGTTCCAGGTTGGCGAGGAAGATCATCCCCAGGTGCAACGGGTGGATTCCGAACACCTGGCTGATGGGGAGAATGAGCGGGACCACCACGACGATTGCCGAGAAGATGTCCATGAGGCAGCCGACAATCAACAGGAAGACGTTCAGGCACATAAGAAATAGTATCCGCGAATGGACATGCGCCTGTACCCACGCGGCCGCGTGCATCGGCACCTCGGCATCGACCAGATAGTTGGTGAGTCCCATTGCGACACCGAGGATGACGAAGACGCCGCCGATCAGCGTCACGCACTTGATGAGGACCAGAGGCAAGTCCCGGATGAGGTGGAGCTCCCGGTGGATAAGTGTCTCGGCGACCAGGGCGTAGACGACGGTTATTGCTGCTGCCTCGATCAGCGTAGTGTAGCCTCCGAAAATCCCCACCAACGCAACAACCGGGAGTAGGACCTCCCACTTCGACTCCCAGAGGGCCGCCGCGGCCTCCCGGGCATCAAAGGGTGGCCGCGGCGTCTTGGTCCGAATCCCCTTGCGCATCCCGAAGAGGCAGACGGCGGTCACCATGAGCATCCCCGGCAGGATCCCTGCCTTAAAGAGGTCTGTGATTGGCACGTGGGCTATGACGCCATAAAGAATTACTGCGAGACTTGGCGGGAACAGGAGGCCGATGGAACCGGTAGCGGTGAGGAGCCCCAGCGAGAACTGCTCCGAGTAGCCATCCTTCTGCAGTACGGGCAGGAGCAACCCACCGAGGGCGAGGATGGTGATACCGGAGGCTCCGGTAAAGGTAGTGAAAAACGCACAGACCAGTGTGGTGACGATCGCCAGGCCCCCCGGCATCCACCCGAAGAACGCGCGGAACAACCGCACCAGTCGGTGGCTAGCCCTGCCCTCCGCCAAGAGGTAGCCCGTTAAGGTAAAGAGAGGAATGGTCGGAATTGCTGGAGAAACGACGATCCGGTAGGTTTCGACTGGAATGGCGGCGACGGGGACGCCCTCGGCAAAGAACAGTAAGAGTGCTGCACCACCGAGCAGGACGAAGATTGGGGCCCCGATGACCGCTGCTCCAACGAGGCCGGCGATCGCTGGCCAGACGAGCTGGGGAGCATGTGACTCCAGGAGAAATCCAATGACTACCGCGGCGGGGATGCCGAGAAAGGCGAGCGCACGCGCTCTCCATCCTCCTGCCTGGAGCACAAACCTCAACGTGATGATCGCGAAGGAAACCGGGAGGATCGCTTCGACGACCCAGATCGGCAACCATCCCGCGATGTTCGCCGGGGATTCCATTTCGACTCGGACGAACTGCAGGGAGGCCCAGCAAAGACCGGACGCGACGGCGGTTGAGACTGTGGCTGCCAGCGTGGTGGCGATTCCCTGGAGTCGCGGTGGGAGCATGACCATGCCGGTGGAGAGGTTCAGGTGGCGTCCCTCTCTCGAGGCAATCATCGCCCCGAGAAAGCCGACCCACAGGGTGAGATTCTGAACGTACCCGGAGGTGCCGGGGATCCCGGTGTGGAAGAACGTCCGAAGAAACAACTCGAGGACCGGTAAGACCCCCATCAAGAGCAGGGCCGCCACCGTCAGGCCGTCCTCCGTCCGCCTCGCGAAAGATAT
>JBDHDY010000690.1:0-2979 GCA_039591275.1 Gemmatimonadota bacterium
AGCAAACCGTGCCGGCCTACGTCCACGGTATGCAAGAGAATAAGACCGACCACGTTTTTACCTGGCCCAATGGCAGCGTGGACAAGTTCATTGCCTGCGAGAACCTCGAGCGTATGAAGGGCGCCGAGGCCGATATAATCCTCGTGGACCAAGCCGAAGAATTGAGCGAGAGCACTTGGCAGTTTCTCGAGGGCAGAGCCAGCGGCAAGGTGATGCCCCGCTCTCAGCTCTGTGCTAACGCCAACCCGCACCGACAAGGCAAGTCGCACTGGCTCTACCGCATGTTCTTCGAGCGCCGAGAGGGCACCGCCTGGAGGACCAAGACCACCGATAACAAGTTCCTGCCAGAGGATTACGTCAAGCATCGGCTCGGGCGGCTCAAGGGCCGCTATTACCAGATGTACGTCCTGGGGGAGTGGGTCGGCTTTGAGGGCCTGGTGTACCCGGACTACGATCCACTTAGGCACGTAGTCAAGCCATTCCGGCTTGACGATTCCCTGCCCCGCTACGGGGCTATCGACTTCGGCTATACCAACCCGGCGGTCTATCTCTTGGCCGCCCACGACCCCAAGGGCGTCCACGGTATCGAGAACGCCGTCTACGTCTACCGAGAGCTTTACGAAACCCACCTTTTGGTCAGCGCGGCTCCAGGCAAGCGGTCCCTGGCAAGCGAGATCAGGCGCATAAACGCCCCGCACCCACCGCGCCAGATTTGGGCCGACCACGCCGCCCAAGAGCGCGCCATCCTGCTCTCCGAGAACATCCCCACGGTGCCCGCCCTGAAAGACGTAGAGCCCGGCATAGCGGCCGTCAGCCAGTTGCTAGCCGACCAGCCCGACGCCACCGGGAAAAGTGTCCCCCGACTGTATTACTTTGAGGACATGCTAGTTAGAGCCGATCCGCTGCTAGAGATGGAGGATGAGCCCACGTCTACCCTTCACGAGTTCGGCCACTATATCCGGCCAGCCCCAAAAGAAGCCAAGAATGTGGCAGAGGCTCCGATTGAGAAGCGCAACCACGGCTCGGGGGGCGCTAGTGGCCTCGGCCCTGCCTTGGCAAGACTTGCCGCACCCGGCCAACCTAGACGTATGGCTCCGGGCGATGGAGATTTACGACGATGAGGTTGAGAAAACTACCAAGGCAACCCAGATCATGTACGACCGCGGCCTTGAGTTCGGCGACGGCCACCGGCCCCGGCATGCGCCATTCTGGAAACGGGTCAGAAGCCACTGCTCGGAGGTCTGCGTCGGTCACTATCTGGGGCTGCCGTTCTATTGCTGGCTGGCCGATTACGTCCCCAAGAGGCCCGACGTAGGGGACAACCTTGAGGTCAAGTGGACCGCTACCAGCTTCGCCGGCGGACAGCTCTACGTCCCCGATTATGACGAGTGGGAGGTGGACGCAGGCCGTGACTTCATGCTGGTCAAGGGCGGGCCGACGATGTTCTACCTCTGGGGTTGGGCCACCGCCAAGACGTTCCGCAAGCATGGCTATTGGCTGCCAGCCCCCAAGGGCAACCGGGTCTTGGTGCTGCCGCACGCCCACCTAACCGACGCCGCCGATTACCCGGCCCTGGTAGGGCACCGCTAAACTACGCTTGACAGATTGGCAAAACCCCTACTAGCCTACGGCCGTCTCCCCAGGGACGGGCCGTTATTTGGGCTTTGTGGACGCTCTGCTAGCCCGCTTGGGCCTAGCCAGACGCAAGCAGAATGAAATCCAGACCTCTCTGCCAGGGCCAGCGGCCTCTGGCCAACGCTACGGCGTCCCCGGCTTTGTCGGCCCCGAGTTCGAGCAAGCCCTAACCCAATCCCAGACCGTCTACGCCGCCAGTGACCGCCGGGCCGGAGACGTGGCCAGCGTCCCCTTGCAGCTCTTTCTCGGCGACGAGGGCGATCCCCTAGACCCGGCGACCAACGATATAGCCCGCCTGTTGCAGACCGTGAACGGCGTTGAGGGCCGCACGGCGTTCTGGAAAAAGGTCATGTTGAGCAAGCTCGGCACCGGCCAGGCGTTCGTGCTCTTGGACAAGATGGGCTCTAGTGCGGTGCAAGAGATGTTTGTCTTGCGCTCCACCTCGACCAAGATTGTGCCCGGTCAGGCCGGTCGGGCAGAGGGCTACATCTACACCGACAAGAACGGCAAAGAGCACCACTACGAGCCCGAGGAAATCTGGCACACCCGCTACCCCAACCCGGTAGACGATTGGAACGGGCTGCCTCCGCTCTACGCCGCCCAACGCTCGATAGCTTTGGAGATGAAGCTGCAAGAGCAGCTATGGGAGTTCTTCAAGAACTACATTGCCATTGCCGGCGCGGTACAGACCAATCAGAACTTGGTCAAGGCCCAGGTCGAGGAATACCACGAGCAAGTCAAGACGATTCTAGGCCGCGACGTGCTGGTCAATCACTCCGGCTTGACCTGGGGCAACATCGCCCGCAGCCCGGAGGAAATGGCGGCGCTTGAGATTCTACGCAAAGCACAGAACGGCATAGCCTCGGTATTCGGTGTGCCGCTGTCTCTGATCGGCCACGTCGAGGACGTGCGCTACAACTCAGCCCCCGAGCAGACCCGCATCTACTGGACCAACACCATAGCCTCCGACCTGGCACTGAACGAGCAGGACGTGACTGAAGTGCTGCTGCCCAAGCTCGGTGCTGAGGGGGTCACCGCCCGCTATGACCTCGAGGCGGTCGAGGCCATGCAGGACATCAAGCGGGATCGGGCTGAGAAGTTCGCCGTCGCCATCCAAAGCGGCCAGATGAGTCCCAACGAGGCGGCCGAGGAATTGGGTTACCCGCCGGCTCCGGTGGGCGGCGATCAGCGATACCTGAACGGGCAGCCCCTAGGGTTCGTCTTGGGCGTGCAACCGCCCGCGGTAGCGCCACCAAGCCGGGGCAAGCGGACCAAGTTCATAGACACGCCTGAGCGTAACGCCTTGCGTAAGCAGAGAACCGAGACGCTAGACGACCTAGAGGC
>JBDHDY010000691.1:0-2588 GCA_039591275.1 Gemmatimonadota bacterium
TTCTACAACGTGTTGGGAGGTGCGCAAGACCTGGGCACACTACTCGGCCCCACCCGAACCACGAACGTCGAAGGTGTTCGCAACCGAGATTGGTATGTCCCCATGGGTTCTGACGGATATGGCGTTGCCTTCGATCCCGAGGATCCGAACACGCTGTATCTGGAAACGCAGCAAGGAAACCTGTATCGCTATGATCGCCGCAGCGAAGAGGCGCTGGATATACAACCCCAACCCGCCCCCGGCGATGCGCCGGAGCGTTGGAATTGGGACGCCCCCATCCTCATAAGTCCGCACGCGGTACACCGGCTCTACTTTGGGTCGCAACGGCTGTGGCGCAGTGACGACCGCGGCAATTCGTGGACACCGATCAGCGGCGATCTCACAAGCAACCGCAACCGCTACGAGCTGGAACTAATGGGGCGCGTCTGGAGTGTGGATGCACTCTATGACAACGGCGCTATGTCCATGTACGCCACCATCACCGGGATCACGGAATCTCCCGTTGCCGAGGGCGTACTATACGTTGGAACGGATGACGGTCTGATCCAGGCAAGTGAAGACGGCGGTCAGAACTGGAGGATGGCGGCACGCCTTCCCGAGGTGCCCGAGCTCTCGTTCATCAACGATGTAGAAGCGTCGCAGCACGACGCCAACACGGTCTTCGCTGTGGCGGACGCGCACAAGTTCGGCGATTTCAGCCCTTACGTGTTCGAGAGCACAGACCGCGGCCGCACGTGGCGCTCCATCGCGGGTGACTTACCGGCCGGCACTATCGTCTGGGCGGTGCAACAGGATCACGAGAATTCCGCACTTTTGTTCCTCGGCACGGAATTCGGACTCTATGTCACCACGAACCGCGGAACGAATTGGTTCAAGCTGCATGGCGCTCCCACGATCGCTTTTCGCGACATCAAGCTACAGCGACGGGATCAGGACGTGGTCGGTGCCACGTTCGGCAGAGGGTTCTACGTCCTGGACGACTATTCCCCGCTGCGCGACATCGCGGCGGGTGCGCTCGCGACCGGGAGCAAGGTCTTTCCGGTGCGGGATGCCTGGTGGTACATCCCACTCGTCCCAATGCAAGCACGCGGCAAGCCGACACTCGGCAGCACTGACTTCACCGCGCCCAACCCACCATTTGGCGCGACGTTCACTTACTACCTCGACGACGTCCCTGCGACCGAGCGCGACGCCCGTCAGAGATCGGAGCAACAGATCCGCGAACGAGGCGGGGATGTGCCGTTCCCCGGTTACGACAAACTCAGGCGCGAAGCGACCGAGGACGCACCCCGGGTGTTGCTGGTGGTGCGCGACGATCAGGGTGAGCCGGTTCGCTGGGTTGAGGGTTCCGCCGAGCAGGGTCTGCACCGCGTGAGCTGGGATCTCCGCCGGCCAGCTCCAGACCCCGTAGACCTGACCATCCCCGGTTTTGCCCCACCCTGGGCCGGCCCACCACAGGGGCCGCTCGTTCCACCCGGTGGTTACCGGGTCGAGCTACTGCTTGTTTCGAGTGCGGGCGTGCAATCGCTCGGGAGCCCACAAGATTTCAACGTGAAGCCCGTGCCAACGGCGCCTGCGGGGACGGATTTCAACAATGTGGCCGCGTTCCAACTCCAGGCCAGTGAACTCATGCGACGTGTGGCTAGCGCCGGCGAAGAAATCGGCCGGGCGCGGGAGCGGCTGCGTCACATGCGAGCGGCGCTCGTCGAAACACCGCGAGCGGATCCGGCGCTCTTCGCTCGTATGGACGAACTCGAAGCTGCACTGGTAGGCCTGCAAACCAGGCTCTCCGGAGATCGAACTCGCCGGCAGCTCAACGAGCCAACTGTGCCATCGATCCGCAATCGCGTCGGACGGGTCGTAGGGGGACACTGGGACACCCGGCAGATGCCGACTGCGACCCACAGACGCAATCTCGAGATCGCCGAAGCCGATTTCGCTGGATTTCGTCAGGACCTTTCTGCCGTGATCGAAAGCGACCTGCCGCAACTCGAGTCGGATCTCGAGGAAGCGGGAGCTCCCTGGACACCGGGCCGCCGACTTCCACCGCAGTAATCTCGGCGCATCGGCACAAAAGAAGGAGCAGGAAGGACCGTTTCTGAGGTTGTGTTTTGGGCGGCGCGGCGGTGGGAGCTCGCAGCTCCCACCGCTGGGCTGCCAACACAACTTCGGACACGGTCTATTAGTCACCCAAACAACAGGAACAACACGTGGCCGAAAACGCCGGCGCAGAGGCCGCCGGCGAAGTGAGTGGCGATTGCCACGTTGGTGAGGTCGCGCTCTTTGATGCCGTCCATCATGCCCACGTGGGTGCTCAAGAAGCCGGCATTACAAATACCGATGGCCGTAAAAACACATATCCCTTTGGCGTCGACGATACCACTTTCAAGGAATTGAGGTACCATCGAGATCGCGGCGCCCACGGATCCCAGGGATGTGACCGGAAAGGCGATTGCCTCCGGAGTCGTAAACCCAAACAACGGCTCGATGATGAATGAAAGCTTCTCTCCAATCCACGGGAAGAAAGCGATTCCCTCGTAGGCACCACCGGTGTACACCCCTTCATTAGCCCCGTACGCAAGCATCAT
>JBDHDY010000692.1:0-2108 GCA_039591275.1 Gemmatimonadota bacterium
CATCGCGAGGGCACGAACGAAAGCGGAATCTGTCTCCGCCCACAGGTGCAAACGGTAGATCAGATCATGTGGTGGCGACTCGCGCATCAGCCAGACGCTGGCCGAGTAGTCACCGCTGTCGTGGGCGACTGATGAACGGACAAGCCAGCCGGGAAGGGCTGGCGGCTCACAACCAGCCGGCACCCGCCAGGCTTCTGGTCGGGCCATGCGCCGCACCAACGAATCGTGCATTGACCCACTGTACCCACGGTTCGACAGGTTCCAAAAGACAGTCAGCTCCTCGTCTACCCACCGCCTCCCGCCGTGATAGAACACAATCATTGCAGCGGCAGACGTATCTAGGCGGAGTGTTGGTGGAGCGGAGACAGAGAACACCACCCCTATTGGGAGTGGCTGCCACGAAACCATGTCAGGTGCCGGTTTCTGACACAGCGTCGCTGGGGAGGCCTGAGGGAGCGTCCGAACACAGCCCTGCACGGTGAACAGCAATGGCAGCAGGTACCAGGCCTGGGGGTGCACCGTCACGGCGTTGCCACCTAACGGTCAGCGCTTGAGCTGCGGGCGTCATGCCCGCCATATCGAATCATCATTTCCTCTGTTCGGCCTTGGTGCCAGGCTTTTCGGGATACCGAGCCTCGAGCGCCCGGCAGCCTCCAAGCGCTTGTTAGACAGCGAGCTACGACACCCAGATTGACTGGAGGGCAATCAGGCGCCACACCGAATCCCGTTGCTCAAAGAGGAACACGTAGCCTCCACCATCCACGTAGTCGCTCTGCGTCCCGAGGTACACCATCGCTTGGTCGAAGTCCGAGCTGAACACGACTGGTGATACCTCGGTCACACCCACCGCACCCGGGTATCGTGCACGAAATCTCTCCCACCCGCGACCGTCGGGACCGCCCTCTTGGAAGATCGAGTCCGCCTGTGCGTTGCTCAACCACAGCACACGTACGCGCAGCTCTGGGAGGTCCGGCCGGGTTTTGAGCGCAATACCCGTGGCAAACCGCTCTGCGAGTTCGGGATGAACCGCTGGGAACATGAAACGGAGCACGGGGACCAGTGTGGCTTGCATGTCCGGGAGTATGGAATTGTTCAGAAACTCGGCGCTGGTGTCTCGGATCACGAAGAGGTCAGGGCGTTGGGGCAGGTCATCGCCCATTTCTGCGTAGAGTTCGTTGAAGAAGAGGAAATCAAAGGCCATGCGATAGATGGCGTCGGCGTGCGCCCGAGCATCTGTCTGCGCTATCAGCGCCTTCGACAAGCTCAGCGCAAGAGCGGCAACGACGACCGGGTTCGGAACTTTGAGGCGGTAAGGCATGACTCGCTGTCTAACGGTCAGCGCTTGAGCTGCGGGCGTTCAGCCGGCGATACACAAACATCATTCCGTTCCTCTGTCGGCAATGATGCATGCTCTTCATTGGAACGCAATCCCCCGAGCGCCCGACTGCTCCAAGCGCTTGTTAGCGAGCATGCCATTGCGCCGCGAGCAGCTCCGGTGCCCTCTCTTTCGGAATGATCATCTCCGCGAATCGGCGGCTGGCGTAGCACGGGGTCTCTGCGAGCCGGGCCTCGACCGCTGGCAACGTGGCATCGTCCCAGGCATCAGGCTCCAGAAAGAGTGGAGCACACTTCGCAAAATCGACCATGATCCCCATGACCGACCGATCCGTCGTCCGTGCAATCTTCACCGGCTCCATAGCGGCGCACTCGGTGTCGATGTGTGGTTGCGCGATCCGGAGTTGGCGCAAGCGCTCGGCGACGAGTGCTGGGAGCCGCTGGGGCAGCGAGCGGACATCCCGCGCCGGTGTCACCATGGGGAGGAGCGACCGTGAGCTGACCAACAAGAGCAGCGGCCTCCGGTCCACGACGAACCGCTTGACGTACCAGTCGCCGAGCGCGGTGTCCGATGCGATACCGAGCTCTGAAGACTCCGGCAGGAAGGGCAGCAGCTTACGCGTCGGTCGTAGTATGACCATGCGAACTCTGCATGCGCGCTAACGGTCAGCGCTTGAGCTGCGGGCGTCAGGCCCGCCATGTCGAAACATCATTCGTTCCTCTGTCGGCAATGATGCCGGTCGTATTCTGGAACTCAATCCCCTCAGCGCCCG
>JBDHDY010000693.1:0-2102 GCA_039591275.1 Gemmatimonadota bacterium
CGTCTTCGTCCTTCGGGTGGACCGATGCGGGACCTGTCATCTGGGGATAGACCGTGCCGGCTTCGAGAATGCCCCTCCACCTTTTCAGACTCACCCAAACCGCGAGGCCATCTTTGGCAAACACCCCGTGCGTCGGTTCGGCTGCTCGGTCTGCCATGAAGGACAGGGGTCGGCCCTCGATTATGAGAAGCTGGTGGACGGCCGAATTCCCGACACGCCCCATGGCCTTGGCAAGGAATACGGCGGCAGTCCTCACATCCTGTGGGAGTTCCCGTTGCTGCGTGGAGAGCTGGTGCAGTCCTCATGTCGCAAGTGCCATAAGGGCCGGACCGATTTCGCCACCGCGGTCAGGAAAGGTGAGGGCGACGACGTCCAGGTGGAGTGGGTCAATTTGGCGCCGGTCTTGACGAAAGGCCTGGCCATGTTCGAGTCCCTGGGATGTCATGGCTGCCACCCGGCCGAGGGCTATAGAGGCTTGCCAAAGGTGGGTCCGGAGCTCGTCCGGATCGCCAATAAGGTCGAGCCAGCCTGGATGATCGATTGGATCCAGAAACCGAGATCCTACCTCCGATATAGTCGCATGCCGAACTTCGGGCTTTCCAAAGAGCATGCTACCGCCATCACCGCATATCTTATGGCCCAGTCAGAATTGGATCCGCCTGTGGCGGGTCGCTTTAACCCGAACGCATCCCCGGCAAAGGGCAAGGAGATCTTTGAGCGGGTGGGGTGCCAGGGCTGCCATGCGATGCGGGCAGTCTACAAGGAGAAAAAGCCTCGCTTCTTTTTCAAGCTGGCCAGCCGAGACATCGCCCCCGATCTGAGCAATATCGCCCGGAAGATCAAGGATCCGGAATGGATCTTTCGCTGGCTGAAAAATCCCAATGCCATCCGGCCCTCCACGCGCATGCCCAGCTTGCGTCTGAGCGATGGGGAGGCCAGTGCGCTGACCGCCTTCCTCATGACACGGGGAGAGAGGCAGGTGACGTCGCCAGACCTGTTGGCAGAGCTCAAAAAGAAGGACCTAATCGAGGAGGGGGAACGGCTGATCCGGCTGCGGGGATGCTTTGGGTGCCACGAGATCCGGGGCTTCGAGGCCGAAAAGCAGATCGCCCCGGAGATCAGCAATTTCGGCCACAAGCGTCTGCTCCAGCTTTCCTTTGGCGATGCAGTCGAGGTCCATCACACCTGGGAGGACTGGACCTTCTGGAAGCTCAAGAATCCGCAGATTTACACGACCGAGCGGATCGGGCTGCGGATGCCGAATTTCGACTTTACGGACCAGGAGGTTAAGGCGCTGCGCGTCATTGTGAAGAGCTTTGTCGATACGGAAGTGCCCGAACACTATGGTGAGGAGGCGACCGCGGCCGTCTCGCAGGGGAGGCGTCTGACCCGCGACTATAACTGTGTCGGGTGCCACATCATCGAGGGGCAAGGGGGGGACATCCGGGTGCGGTATGAGGGTCGTTTGAATGAAGCACCGCCTCCCCTCGTCTTAAGGCAGGGAACCCTGAGTGAGGGGAACAAGGTCCACGTCAAGTGGCTCTTTGAGTTTCTAAATCGGCCCCACCCCATCCGTCCCTGGTTGCAGGTCCGGATGCCGACGTTTGGGCTCACCGACCCACAGTGGGGGCTGATTACAAACTATTTTGTCGCCCTGGCTGGCCTGAACATCCCGTTCGAGTTCGTGCCCCCGGTGGAGGAGCTGAGGCTCAAGATGGTGGAGGCCGGCCGAATTCTCGCGTCTGAGGAGTACTTCTCCTGTGGGAGTTGCCATATGGAGGGGGAGAAAAAGCCGGAGGGGCCTCCGGAGGGGTGGGCTCCCGATTTTGCCTTGGCGCACCACCGTCTCCGGCTGGCTTGGATTGGGACCTGGCTCAAGGATCCGCAAAAAGTCCAACCCGGGACCAAGATGCCGAGCTACTTCTTGGATGAGGACTCCGGTCCGGACGATATTCTCGGAGGGGATGAGCAGAAGCAGATCGTGGCCTTGCAGGAGTATCTGTTGAGCCTCGGAAAGCGATAACCCTAGAAGGAGACAAACAACCATGCGAAAGAGCATCACGATTTTCATCCTAGCAGGTTTCGTCTTCGGGCTGTGGGCC
>JBDHDY010000694.1:0-2767 GCA_039591275.1 Gemmatimonadota bacterium
TGACTGGCCGCGCTTGGAGGACGACGAGTACATCATGGTGGCAGGAAGCGCACGGCCGCTCATTGACGCGTTTCGTCTCGCGCACGTCGAGTTGATCGAATGGCTCGAAGACGACTATGGCTTCGGACGGTGGGACGCGTACATGCTCATGGGACAGGTCGGTGAAACTACGATTGCAAATATCGTGGATCCTATATACACAGTGGTGGCAAAGTTCCCGAGGCGGTATTTGCCGGAGTAGCTGTTAGCTATTAGCCAATTGCCTTTAGCTCTTAAGCTAGTAGCAGGTGGTCCTGCGTACGCGCGCAATGAGAGCTATGGCGTTATGCGCCTTCATGTGAGGCAATATGGGAGGGTACGGCATGCCAACGAAGATGAACCGTCGCGATTTCGTCGCCACTGGTGCCGCGGCAGGTCTTGCCGCCGGCCTACCACGTGCCGTCGTTGCTGGGGAAGCACCGACCGTGATAACTCAACGGACGGTGAAGCCTGTTGTGATTGCCGATACCTCTGGGATCCGCTTCAAGAACGGCGGCCCCATGAGCTGTGTGGAAACGGCGTTCGCGATGATCTCGGAAGGCGCCGACGTCCTCGACGCCCTCATCGCAGGGGTCAACATCCCGGAGCTCGATCCGGAAGAAGCCGGCGTCGGATACGGCGGCCGCCCCAACGCGGATGGGGTGGTCCAGCTCGACGCCTGTTGCATGCACGGTCCCAAGAAACGGGCCGGTGGAGTAGCGGCCATCGAAGGGGTGCGTACGCCGTCCCTCGTTGCCAAAGCCGTGATGGATTACACCGATCACCACCTGCTCGTGGGGCACGGCGCCCAGGCGTTAGCACGCAACCTTGGGTTCACCATCGAGGAGGATCTAAACACCGACCGATCGCGCGAGGCCTGGCTGGAGTGGAAGCGCCGCATGGATCCTCAACATTATCTCGACCCGAAGCGACAGTCACAACTGGGTTACGAAATCGGGCTCGGCATGGTTGAGGACGGAATCATCGACGAGCACACGTTCTGGGGTACTGTGAACTGTGACGGTATAAGCCCGAGTGGCGACATCTGCGGCGTCACAACTACCAGCGGCCTTGCATTCAAGATCCCGGGAAGGACGGGCGATTCACCGATCCTCGGCGCAGGCCTCTACGTGGATGGGGATGTCGGTGCGGTGGGTTCCACCGGGCGCGGCGAGGCCAACCTCTACAATCTGACCTCGTATCTCATTGTGGAGAATCTCCGCCGCGGTATGCACCCGAAGGATGCGGGGCTCGAGGGATTGAAGAGGATCAAGGCCAACACTGTGGAACAACGCCTGCTGAACGACAGGGGCGAACCTGCATTTAACATTCGCTTCTTCGTACTAAACGCCAGCGGAGAGTACGCAGGTGTGGCGATGTACGCCTCCGGTGAAACGACCTACGCTGTGTGCACGGAAAACGGTGCTGAGTCACGGCCTCTTGAGCCGCTGCTTAGTGGGGGGCCGCTGGACTGAGGTGAGAGGTGAGAGCGTGTGAACAACTGCGTGCCTCCGGCTGCGAGCTTGCACTGACCGAGCGAAGCTGACGACTGGCGCACTAGGGGAAGATCGTGCCGTGGAGACGCCAAGGTCGCGAGCGCCCCGGCATGCCCGGGTGGGTTGGACACCGGAGCCGGCCAGTTTGGTGGGCGCCCGAGGCGCCCGCGACCAAGCGTCTCCTGAGGCGCGAACTTCCCCCTAGTGCGCCATGACACAGACACTACTCCGAGGCCGAGCCAGGGGATCTTTTAACGAGCTCTGAGAAGTGAGAATCAAAACGGTGAACTGCCATGAGCCTATCAACTAGTTCTGTAACAGGCCGGACAGCAACGTCAGTGGCGGCGGCGCGGAAGCTGTTCCCTGGTGCGGAACGCGGCACCTACATGAACGTCTCGGTTCGCGGATTGCTGTCGACGCGTGTCCGGGCAGCAGTGGACAGCTACCTCGATCTACACATGTCGGGTCAAGCAGACAAGGCACAGATGCTGGCAACGGTCGAGCGAGCGAGGGAGCGCTTTGCCACACTGATCAACGGAGAGCCGGACGAGGTGAGCATAACGAAGAATGCCTCGGAGGGTTTGAACTGATAACGTCATCATCTGTGCCGAGCTCGAGCACCCCAACAACGTCTACCCGTGGTTGAACCTCACGCAGCGGCAGGGTGTGGAGCTGAAGACCATTACCCCCAAGGACGGGCACATCCCGGTCGAAGACATGGTCGCGGCCATTGACAAGCGGACGCGGGTCGTGACTGCGTCTACGGTGACGTTCTCACCCGGCTTCCTCACCGATGTACGCTCGCTCGCCGAGGCATGCCGGGATCACAAGGTGCTCACGGTAGTGGACGCGGCTCAATCGGTTGGTGTGATGCAAACAGATGTTCGCGACCTCGGGGTTGACGCCCTGGCAGCGGGCACGCAAAAGGGCCTCTTGGCCTTTTACGGCATGGGATTCTTCTATTGCCGCCGCACGTTTGCTGAGAGCCTGACCCCTGCCTATCTGGCCCGGTTCGGCGTCGCCCTCGGAAAGGACGCACACGAGACGGCCATGGATCGGGAAATACTAGAGCTTGCATCCGGCGCACGCCGCTTTGACCTGGGAAACTATAACTACCTGGGCGTGACGGCGGTGGATGCGTCTCTTGCGTTTTTGCTAGAGATGGGCGTAGGTGAAATCGAAAGACATGTAAAGGCGCTTTCCCACCGGTTTGCGATGGGAATGGAGGAATTGGGTCTTCCCGTCTGCGGTGG
>JBDHDY010000695.1:0-2670 GCA_039591275.1 Gemmatimonadota bacterium
CAACGCCGGATATCCACGTGGCTCCCGAAGCATGCGCTTCCGCAGATCGTCGGCTTGGGTCTCCAGGTATACCTTCTTGTCGAACATCGTCTTACCCGGCACGTCGAGCACGCCACCGATGATTACGCGTCCCGGCTCCCCGCACGCATGGGCATCTACGGCAGTGATCAGATTCGATACCTGCATGGGCCTCTCACGGAAAAGAGCGTTGGGTAACAACGGCTAACAACTTAGGACGACCTGTGGTTGGCGTCCATGAGCGGCCGACACTGTCATGCATCTTCTCCAGCTATCGGCGACGACGACGGCCCCCTTGGCTTCCCCGAACCACAGGCCACCTGATCCCGACGACGTTCCGGTCGCGATGCATTCTGAGACGGCCAAAACGCCGCTGCTCCGCGTCGCTGGTTGCTAAGCGCGGCTTGATCATTAGCTTCCGCACCATACGATCGACAAGACGAAAGGAACTCAATGAGGACCGCCACTGTCGGGCTTTCTATTTTTTACATGGTCTCTCTTCCAGCCGCGACGCACGCCAATGCACAGCGGCTCCCCGGCGTCCCAGGGCCAGACGTAGTTTCGGCAAGTCGGCATGTGGCCGAGTACGTCGCCAAAATGAATGGAGAAGTCAGGGCGTCCGTGAGGGAATGGCGGGGTGCGTGGAATCGTGACGAACTCGAAAGCCTCGCCGTATAGCGAAGCCGCGCTTCTCATCCTGCCCGAAGGAGACCCAATGCACGGGCGGAATCCTATAAAACAGCACTTCGAGGAGAATCTCCCCCTGCTGGGCGGAGTCCAGCTATCCCAAAGCGACTTCCACGCGAGCGGGCGGATGGCATTCATGTCCGGGCCGTTCTCCTACAGCGTCCGAGAGCAGGGTGGGACTGTCCGGCAGGTCACCGGCGTCCATGTGACAGTGTTCCTCCGCGAAGGCAGGCACTGGAGAATCCGCTCGCAAATCTTCAAGGCGGAGGCGAACTAGGGGCAGGGGCAATGCACGCTTCGCCCCCACCCCACCTGCTTACCCCTTTTTCACTTCACGGCATGTCGGCAGCAAGGCTCACGTGAAGTCGCTCGGCCGCTTTCGCCAACCGAACAAATTCTGATCGATATCCACCAACATCATCGCCCTTGTACTGCCCTGCCCTGGCAATCACGTCTTCAAACGTAGCGTCGCCCTTGTATTCGGAGTCGCGCAACAACATTCCGAATTCAGCAACGGCAGCAGCGAACATGAAGTCGCCTGAAGCCTCTACGACGTCAGCGCGTACGGCGTGCTCCAGCAGCCGGCTGATCTGACCACTAGGTTGCTTATAGCGCACCTTCACGAACAGAAGCTCTGAGTCTCCACGGTCAGCCGGTGCCCGCGTCACGGTCTGATACCGCAGCGAGTCGAGCCCTTGAATTTCGACAGTTGCCTCGGCGCCTACCGGAACGATCTCGTACAGGGCTGTCACCGAATGAGCGGCGCCAATCTCACCTGCATCCTTGGTGTCGTCGGCGAAATCTTCGTTGCGAAGCAGCCGGTTTTCGTACCCAATGAGCCGGTACGCAAACACTCTTTCAGGATTGAACTCCACCTGGATCTTGACGTCCTTGGCGATCGTGAAAAGCGTGCCCCCGAGCTCGCTCACGAGTACTTTCTTTGCCTCCAGGAGATTGTCGATATACGCGTAGTTACCGTTTCCCTTATCGGCAAGCTTCTCCATCTTCGAGTCCTTCAGGTTACCGGTACCAAAACCCAGCACCGTCAGAAACACACCCGAATCACGCCTTTCCTCGATCAACCGTACCATCTCTGCGTCACTTGACGGGCCGACATTGAAGTCACCGTCGGTTGCCAGAATCACGCGGTTGTTGCCCTCGACGAGAAAGCTCTCCATGGCCTGGCGGTAGGCGAGGGTGAGTCCTGCCCCACCGGCCGTTGAGCCACCCGCTTCGAGCGCCCCAATGGCGTCGAGGATCCGATCCTTCTGATCTCCAGAGGTGGGCGGCAACACCAATCCCGCTGCACCAGCGTATACCACGATCGCGACCCGATCGTCTTCTCGCAGCTCGTTGACGAGGAGCCGGAATGCCGATTTGAGAAGCGGCAACTTATTGGCGCTACTCATCGAGCCAGATACGTCGATGAGAAACACCAGATTACTCGGTGGAAGTTGCTCACTATCGATCCTCTCGCCCTGGAGACCGATCCGCACCAGTTTATGCTGCGCATTCCACGGTGTGATCATGAGTTCCGTCGTCACCGAGAACGGATCGTCACCGACCGGCTCCGGATAGTCGTAGGTGAAGTAGTTGATCAGTTCCTCGATCCGCACCGCATCCTTGGGCGGCAGCTGCCCCCCGAGGATGAACCGCCGGACGTTGCTATACGAGGCACGATCGACATCAATGGAAAACGTGGAAAGGGGATTTGCAGCAACGGCAAGAAACGCGTTGCCATAAATGCGGTCATAGGCTTCGGTATTCCAATCGCTGGCATCCGCCAGCGCCACGGTTCCACGACTCCGCGCAGCGGCTTCCCTCATGAGTGAGGGTGCGATCGCCCCCTGCTCCGGGACCGATTGCTGGCCATCGACCCGCATTTCCTCCTCAGCCGGCTGGATCCTCTCGCTCACCGCCGAAGTGCGCCCGCACGCTGCCGCACCAGCAACCATCGAGCAGGCC
>JBDHDY010000696.1:0-2090 GCA_039591275.1 Gemmatimonadota bacterium
GTACGCTCCATGCTGCCCGACGTGATGTGGAATCCCTCCAGGAGCAGAGCGCGAACGAAGATCCAGATAACAAGGGCAATCACAAGCGACTTGACCCACCCTGCCACTCGGCCCCCAGCTGCCGATACTGACCCGGTGGGTTCCGCGCCTGAAGGTGGCTTGTTTCGCCCTCGCTTTCTTGCTGCAGCCGGCATGTGGTCCTCGAAAAAAAACCACGACCCTCACCATGGTTGGGAAGAGGGCCGTGGAGCGCAAGCCTCCTGACTGAAGCCTTAGGCCGTCACGTCTAGCTTGGGCGTTCGAACAAGCGCGTCCACCGAATGGCGGTCAGGAACGGCAGCGGTAGCACACCGTTTTTGTTGTAGCTGTAGTAGACAAACAGGGGTCGTCCACGAATCCGGTCCCGGCCAAGGAATCCCCAATAACGGCTATCGTACGAGTTGTCACGATTGTCGCCCATCACGAAGAAGGAGTCCGCCGGCACCACGAGCGGGCCCCAGGTCTTGAGCGTCGGGCGGTAGCCGTCGAGGGTCCGCCCCGCGACGTACCGGCGTTGCCATGACCGCATTTTGGGATCTTCGGGATCCGCAAGCTCCCGGCCTCGGACCACGTAACCCTCAGGGACGGCTTGCCCGTTGACTTGCATCACGTTGCTGGCCATCGAAAGGGTATCCCCGGGCATACCGATGATCCGCTTGACGACGCTGACCCCGGGTTCCTCAACGGAATCGAACACCACTATGTCATAGCGACGCGGTTCGCGCACTGCGGGCAGTCGTTTCTTGATCAGCGGGATTTCTGCCCCGTAAAGCGCCTTGTTGACGAACAGGAAATCTCCGATGAGCAGTGTGTTTTCCATGCTCCCGGAGGGGATGCGGAAGGCCTGGATGAGGATGGTAGTGAGGACGTACCAAATCACCAGCGCCACCGCCAGGGATTTGGCCCATTCCCAGGACGTGCGCGACAAACTCTTTTCCTGCGCCTTCTTATCGGCCACGGGCACCTAACCTCTCGACTCGACTAGGGTTCTACCCATCCAGCGATGAATAAGTTCGTCTCACCGGCCACACTCCCATGACGGTTTGAGGCGAACGCTAGTTTCGTTCCGTCCGGGGAAAACATGGGAAATCCGTCGAATTCACCGCTGGTGGTTACCTGCACCAAGTCGGATCCATCGACGTTGATCATATAGAGGTCGAAATTTCGGGAGGTCGGCTCCTCATGATTCGACGCGAAGAGTATGCGTCGGCCATCCGGGTGGAAGAAAGGAGCGAAGTTCGCTCCTCCCAAATCCGTTACCTGACGCTGATTCGAGCCGTCGGCGTTCATCACCCAGATCTCCATCCGGCTCGGCCGAACCAACTTCTCGGCGAGCAGCGCCTGGTAGTCAGCCGCATCTTCCCGGGTCTGGGGATGCCACGTGCGGTACACGATCATCGAGCCGTCCGGCGAGAAGAAAGGACCGCCGTCATACCCCAGGGTCGTAGTCAGCCGCCGTACGTTGGTACCATCCACATTCATCGTGTAGATGTCCAAGTCGCCGTCGCGGGTCGAGGTGAACACGATGGTCGAGCCATCTGGGGATAACGTCGCCTCGGCATCGTAACCTGGCGTTTCGGTCAGAGGCTGAAGGTCACTCCCATCGGGGAGTGACGAATAGATGTCGAACTCGTAGACCGGCCACACGTATCCGCGGGAGTAGTCCGGCGGAGGCGGACACTTATCGTCCACGTGGAAAGTGCTCGAGTAGAGAATGCGCTCGTCGCTCTCGTAGAAGTAACCACAAGTTGTCCGCCCGAGCCCGCTCGACACGCGGCGCATTCCGGTTCCGTCGATGTTGATCGTGTACTGCTGATCGCAGGTGCTGTCACTTTCTTGACGCTGGAAGATCAGCTGGGTTCCGTCCGCCGAGAAGTACGCTTCGGCGTTCTGCCCACCGAACGTGAGCTGTTGGAGGTTTGCGAAGAAGCGCTCGCCAGCCTCAGGCGCACGCGATACGGCGGGCCCGGAATCCTCAGGCCGCTCTCCCGCACCGCAAGCGGCGAGACTCACTGCAGCTAGCACGGAAGCCAGGCGACTGTGCCTCTGGA
>JBDHDY010000697.1:0-2446 GCA_039591275.1 Gemmatimonadota bacterium
GCTCGTATGATCGTAAGCACTCGCCGTAGCCCGTCTGTTTCCTCTCCCCGCAATGCGTAATGCTGGCCTCCTACGAAGGAGGACCCAGCATGGACCCCGAAATCAAGCGTCTGCGTGACGCCTTCGCCGAGAGCCGCCGTCCGGTGGCTGGGGTGCGTCACCGCTGTCCAGCGGATCTTCGCGAACAGATCGTCAGTCAGGCCCGGGCCCTGCGCCGCCAGGGCCTGAGCCTGCGAGCAATCGCCTCGAGGTTCGCCATGTCACCCAAGACCCTGGCCAACTGGCTGCAAAGGTACCCGGGGACGTTGCGGCCGGTGACGATAGCCTCTTCTTGTGCCATGGCGCCCCGGCCCTCTGATGGGATCAAGATCGTGACCCCCCAGGGTTACCGGATCGAAGGACTGGGTGTGGACGAAGTGGTCGCCCTGGTCAAGGCGCTGATGTGATCTCTCTCGCACGAGGCACCCGCGTCTACGCCTACGCGGCCCCGGCTGACCTGAGGAAGGGCTACGAGGGGTTATCGGCCTTGGTGCGTCAGGATCTCGGTCGCGATCCCCTCTCGGGCGATCTCTACTTGTTCTGTAATCGGTTGCGTCACCGGGCCAAGGTGTTGCACTGGGACGGAACGGGGCTGTGCATCTACATGAAGCGCCTGGAGAAGAACCGCTTTGCCTGCCTGTGGCGCGAGGGTGATCGCAACGGGCTCACGTTGAGCGAAACGGAGTTGCGTTTGTTTCTTGAAGGTAGTCAACTCGTCGGTCGTGTCGCGTTGAGTCCGACGCATTTGTGCGAGAAAGATCTTTACATCGCACATCGCGTGTGATGTAATTCGTGCATGCTTCAGGTCGACCGCATCAACGACGTCGATCAGTTGAAGCAAGTCACACGTCTCGCCCTCAAAGAGAACGAAAAGCTTCACAAACGAATCGTCGAGTTGACGCAGGAGATCGCACGACTCAAAGGCGAGTCGTCGCAAGGCAAGCTGGAGTTGGAGCTCGAGCGGTTACAGCAGCAACTGGACCGCTTCCAGCGCCGGCTATTCGCCGAGTCTTCGGAGAAGCGAGGATCTGCGGAGAAAGACGCTTCTTCCTCGGAGACTCCTCGCCGCGGTCACGGTCCTCGAGCGCAGAAGAAGCTCCCGATCGAGGAAGTGGTCCACGAGCTTGCGGAGGACGAGCGACGCTGCCCGACGTGTTCCGGCGCGTTGTCCGAGATGCAGGACCAGTACGAGGAGTCGGACGAGATCACGATGGTGCGGCGGCAGTTCGTCTTGCTGCGTCATCGCCGGCAAAAGTACCGCTGTCGTTGTAACGCTGCAGTGGTCACGGCACCTGGGCCGGTGAAACTGATTCCCGGGGGCCGCTATGCGGTGGAATTCGCGGTGGAGGTGGCCACCAGCAAGTACCTGGACCACCTGCCGTTGGACCGGCAGCGTCGGATCATGGCCCGCGAAGGTCTGGAGATCGACACGCAAACGCTGTGGGATCAGCTCCACGCGCTGTACCGGCATTTGAAGCCCACCTACGAAGCACTGGGTCGGCACGTGCTCGACGCATCGCAGATTGGGGCCGACGAGACCTGGTGGCGGGTGATGGGCAAGGGTGTGAGCAAGCGTTGGTGGGACTGGTGCCTTTCGACCCCCGACGCGGTGTTCCACAAGATCCACCGCAGCCGCTCGGCCGAGGCCGTGCGCGAATTGCTCGCTGGCTACGAGGGCACGGTGATCACCGACGGCTACAAGGCCTACGAGACCTTGGCTCGTGCGGAGTCGGGTGTGACGTTGGCGCACTGCTGGAGTCATGTGCGGAGGAAGTACATCGAGATCGAGTCGTTCTACCCCGAGCCTTGCCGGGAGATCCTGGATCTGATCCGGGAGCTGTACGCGCTGGAGAAGACCGTACCCCCGGGGGACGACGCCTTGCCGCTACGGGCTCGGGTGCGGGAAAGGCAATCTGCGCCGGTGGTGCAACGGATCCGGGACTGGGCCCTTGCGCAGAGGTCCAGTCCTCGAAGCGGCCTTCGCGAGGCCATCGACTACATGCTCGGTCTGTGGACTGGCTTGACTCGATTCCTCGAAGACCCCGGGGGCGCAAGAATCATTTCGGATCGAGATCTGAGCGTGGGACCCGGGTCGCCGCGCTGTTCTACAGTCTGCTGGAGACGGCGAGGCTCTGCGACCTGGAGCCCCGTGACTACCTCGCCCAGGCGGCACGCCACGCGATCGCTAACCCTGGCTCCGTGCTGCTGCCCCACGATCTCGTCAAATCCCCGCCGCAAGAATCCGCGGCGTAATCACGCCGCCGGGGGCCCCGGTCGATGACCGAATCCGCGAGAAATCGGGGATTGGGGGCTCAGCGAGTTGTTGCGGCCAATGGGCATTTTCGGTCAGACCCCTCCCAGACTGCCCATTCAGGGATCAAATCTGCCCCCAAAATCGCGTCCAGGG